>JAYVFX010001236.1:0-3511 GCA_043772795.1 Deltaproteobacteria bacterium | reverse complement strand
CCCGAAGGGGTGCACGCTACGTCCTTACAAGGCCTGAACATTATTTCGCAAACGCCGCCTTCAATTTCGTGCACGCCTCGGCAACGGCTTTCTTGCCTTGATCGAAGACATGACCCAAGCTGAAAAAGCCGTGGATCATGCCTTTGTAATCCGAGTAATCAACTGCGACTCCCGCGTCTTTCATCTTCTTGGCGTACGCTGCGCCTTCATCGCACAGCGGATCATACTCTGCTGTGATGACTAACGCTGGTGGGAGATTGCTCAGCCGCTGCCCGCGGAGCGGTGAGGCATACGGATTCTCACCGTCATTAGGATTGCTGAGGTAGTGATTCCAGAACCACTCCATCGAACCACGGGTGAGCAAATATCCTTCGGCATTGGTTCGATAGGATGACGTATCATACGAGTAATTCGTCACTGGATAGAGCAGGAGCTGATATTTCAGCGTTGGCGCGCCACGGTCAGTTGCCATCTGCGCAACTGCGGCGGCAAGATTGCCGCCTGCGCTATCACCACCGACCGCGATACGTTTAGGATCACCGCCAAAACTGGCAGCATTCAGCACGACCCACTTGGTTGCTGCATAACAGTCTTCTGCTGCCGTAGGGAATTTGTGCTCAGGTGCAAGACGGTAGTCAACCGCAACGACAATGCAGCCTGCGCCGTTGGCTAAGGCTCGGCACGGTGCGTCATGAGTGTCCAGATCACCGCTCACCCATCCACCGCCGTGAAAGAAAACCAGGATCGGCAGCGGGCCTTTGCCGTCTGGCGTATAAATTCTCACTGGCAGTTTGACGCCGCCAGCATTCGCGACACGATCTTCGACACTTTTCAGGGATAGACGAGGACCTGTGGTAGCGACCAGCGTCACGATAGCTTCGCGCGCTTGTTGGACAGTCATCTGGTCAAATGTCGGTGCACCTGACGCAGCGGCTTGGTCTAAAAATGCTTTCGCTTGTGGATCGAGGGGCATACTTAACCTCCTTCTGTGTTCACGTTGGGCTTGGGGAGCTGGTATAGCAAAATACGACGAGACGGCAAGACCTTGACCGTTTAATACCCTAGCGCCCGCAATTGTTGGTTGCTCATCCCAAAGTGGTTAGCAACTTCATGAACGACAACTCGGCGAATGAGCGCACGCATCTCACGGGGACGGAGACCAGAATGGAGAATCGGTTGGTAGTATATTTCGATCTTGTCAGGAAATGTGACCAGCGGGGCAAAGATTGCACGCCACGGACGAGGTACGCCACGATACACGCCGAACAACTCGTTGGGATTAACGATCCCTTGTTCTGCTAAGACTTCGGCAGATGGACAATCCTCAATCATCACTGCGACATTCGTGAGCTTTTCGACAATCTCCTGCGGTAAGGTATCGAGCGCACGTGCGACTTCACGGGTAAATTCTTCGAGCGAGAGTCCAGCGCCTGTCTGTCGGGAGGCCTTGCCACTGAGTGGGCAGGGTTTGAGTAATCGTGGGGACGAGGAAGGCCGCGAAGATCTCTTGCGGTGATACAATTTAGATCTGAACATTCCACCCTCTGGTGCTAAGTGTAGCACGCCTCATACAGACTGCGAACTAGGACGCTGACGATTTTTTCCCTTGCGTAGCAGATTGTTTTTGAGGTTCGTATCCACCGCACTGAAGCACCGGTAGTGGTGGATATTTTTTGTAATGGGGATCGGTTTCAGCCCGTTGACAGTAGAAAAACCGTGAGCCTTTGCCGCTCACCACTTCCCGCACATAGAGACAGTCGAAGCAAAGGCCGACCCGAGATCGCTCTGACGTTGCATCGTCCATATTGTATATCTATAAGAAGCAGAGAGAGAACAAAAGCACGACCCGAACCAAGGAGGGGAATCCTGATGCCACTGACGGCGGACCAGGTAAAAACCAAAGCGCGCGAGTTCGGTGCTGATGCCGTGGGTATTGCCAGTGCTGCGGTATTGAATGCTCACCCCCCCGACCCCAAGTTTCCTCAGACTCCAGAGCGCATTTCTCCAGATATCAAAAGTGTGGTCGCGATCGTTAAACGCATTCCTGCCGGGGTCTTTCGTACCAAACGGCTAGAATGTGTGCAGTATATGGATCAACTGGTCCTGCGCGAGATGGACAAAGTCTGCATGCGGGTGGCGCAGTTCTTAGAAGAGCATGACGTGGCTGCGTTTCCCCTTGCCTCGCAAGAAACTAAGTGGGAGTTCAAACGTGCGAGTTATGGCTATCTTTCAGGACGCCATGTCGCAGTCGAGGCTGGACTGGGAACCTTAGGACTGGAAGTGAATTTCCTCTCGCCGGAGTTTGGACCGCGCTGTTATACGACAGCAGTATTGACCACGGCAGAGCTTGAGCCCGACCAGAAACTTACGCGACAAGTGTGTATTGGGGAAACATGTAGTCGCTGTTTGTATTCCTGTCCGGCAGATGCCGTGCTTCAGTGGGGAATCGATAAACGCGCGTGTTCGCAGTTTGCCCAAGAGTTTGGTTACGGAGTGATGCTGTCGCATTTGCAAAAATTCGTGCAAGCATCAGAGGCTGACGCGCAACTGCGAGTACTGCAAACCTCGCAGGCATATGCCGTATGGCAGGGCATTCTGCGTGTAGTCGGGGCGTTCGGAGATTGCCCGCGTTGTCTCGAAGTGTGCCCGGTGGGAGAGGATTACGTGCAGTGGCTGTCAGAGGCACATCGTGAGATCCCCGAGAAGAACCAACAGAAAGTGAATACGGCAAAACAGATGCAGGCCGACCGGAAAGCCGGGAAAGAGTTGCCGGGGTTGTCACCGTGGAATATCCGCTGGGTCGGGGAAGAGGGATACGTAGCGCCGAGAAAGCGGTCAGTTAAGAGTTAAAAATTAAGAGTTAAGAATGGAGAATAGCTAGTAGTCAGTCAGTTTAATTTTGAGGAGTTCTAATTCGTCATGCCCGCGCAGGCGGGCATCCAGGAATTCCACGCGGAACCCGTGGGTTCAACAGCCTGGATTCCCGCTTTCGCGGGAATGACGGTCCCCTAGCTATCCATCAAAACTTTCAAGACTGAGTGCTAGACAATTAAAAAGTCTTTGTTTTGTATTTTTTCACTCATCACTCATCACTCATCACTCATCACTCATCACTCATCACTCATTTTATGAAAAACCTTACTTCTGCTCTCGTTAAAGCCAAAGCTAAAGAATTCGGCGCCGATCTCGTTGGTATTGCCAGCGGCGCTGTACTCGACGCGCATCCACCGGACCCGCGCCATCCGCAAACTCCAACGCTAGTCAGTCCACGCGACAATCAGAGCGTTATCGTCCTAGCAAAACGTCATCTGACGGGGACCGCGCGGTTGAAAGACTGGAACGAACGTCACAAACAGTATGCCGCTGAACTTACGCTCTCGCAGTTAGAAGAAGCCTCGCTTCGGCTGGTCTACTTCCTTGAAGACGAAGGGGGTTTTCCGGCACTGATTGTTCCGCCAGTGCACACGGACGCGACACGTAATTACAGGGCCTATAGCGAAGGTGGGACCTA
>JAYVFX010001235.1:0-4047 GCA_043772795.1 Deltaproteobacteria bacterium | reverse complement strand
CCGGACTCGACAGCCTCCGCGAGAGTCTCCGGAACGGGCCACGAAATTTCGCGCTTCTTGTACTTGTCGGCGTAACCTTTCGCAGCGGTGTAGGTATGCGTCCTCATTTGGAACCTCCAAAAGTTGTGAATGATCGGGCAATCCGACCTCACGCAAAGTAAACTAGTCCAGCCCGAATCGCAATAGAAATCTTCAACTATTTATTGACTATTTGTGGCACGCTTCATGCGGCGGAGTGCTCTGCCTCGTCAACTACTTTGCGAAACAAAGCCTCGTAGGTGGCTTAAACAGATGGTTGAACCGACCCCTAAAACGCGATCGCTGCAGCATTTGGGGTCTAGCCCAGAAAGTCTCATAAATCGCTTTTCCAGCTCCACTGTTTACATCGTGTAAATAGTAGGGGGGAGGGCTGCGCTGCGCGTTACAATGGCCGCGATGTAAATAGCGGCAAAACCGTCACCTTGCCACCGATCGAGCACTGTTGTAAGTTGATAGCATGGACTCTGTGTATCCTTTTTCCTACGCAGAGCCGATGGCCGACACTGTTTACATCGTGTAAATAGTCATAGCGGCAAGACCTCTGGATGACGGAGACACTAATGGCGACGAATGGCAAGAATGGCGGAGAGCTCGCAGACGCGATCACCGCCGGAAAGGCCCAGAAGGGCACTGGAACAGCGACAGGCCAAGAGGCCGCTCGTCGTGCTGGTAACGAGAACCTCCCGAAGGGGAAGGATCGCGGTTCTACGCTCAAGTCCAAGGAGCCAGTGCCTGCTGCCGACTACATGGGCAAGGGCGCAAAGAACGTCGGGAAGCAAAAGACCAAGGCCGTGTTCGTAGGAAACGGTCAGGTTGATACTTCGAAGGTTGGTTCGCCGAGCGGTCCGGTTCCGATCTCTTCTGTCGTTAGCACGCCTGAAGAGGCTGCGAAGCTCGAAGCGAAGAACCGCAAGGCTATCGTGGAAGATCACGGGCGAGGAATCGGTCGCGGTCGTCTCACCGACGAGCAGATCGACAGCATGAATGGTGCGGAGCTTCGCGCAGTCGCAACTGATCGCGGCTACGGCGCCTCTCCAGGCCATCCTGGCTTCGGAATCACGTCGATGTCAGGTACGCGCGGCACCCGAGCTGCCTTCAAGGAGCTTCAGAAGGCCGACAAGAACCTCGGGAAGTAAGCACCTTGCAGTACGAGCCGCTTGTAGAAGAGTCCGTGGCCCCAGAGGCCCCTGCGGAGCCGAGCATCGCTACGCCGGAGCCTCCGGTCACGGACCCCTTCTCCGAGAACGCTCGCACAGAGCGCCTCAATTCCCTCATGGTAAGCACCCTTGATGGGAAGCTTGGCAGAGGACGCTCCCTCCGCTATTGGGAGAATTTGAAGCTCAAGCCTGTCCATCTCCAGATGTTGATGGCTAAGGCTGCAGGATACACTAATCGAGCCATCGCGCGACAGTTCGAGTATGACGAATCACGAGTTAGTGTGATCGTCACCCACCCTGACGCACAGTCGATTCTTGCGTGTCTGATCTCTTATCAGGCCGAGAACCTTCTGGATATCAAGGCGAGGATTGCTGCTCATGCCGGCGAAGCTCTTGACACCGTTCTTACAGCGATGCGCACAGCTCCTGAAGCACAGCAGAGAGCTGCTATTGGATTCCGTCTTCTGGATCGCGCTGGTTATAGCGCTGTCCAGAAGTCTGAAACAGTCCACAAGTTCGAAATCCCAGCTGAAAGCGCAGCCGCGCTTACGTTGGCTCTCAATGAAAGTTCGGAAGTACAGGACACTGATTGGGAAGTGATTCCAGACAAAGCAGCCGCCGGCCAGGTTGGTGGAGTTGGCGACTCCGAGGAAGGTAAGGGGAGTGTAGGCCCTAGCCCTTCTGACGTTGTGGAGCCTCCCCATGACGGCCAATCTGAGCCGCTCCGCCTTTCCGCTTAACGAGGATATATGCCAGACATCAAGAAAGTTCAGGTTATACCCGTCCTCGCTGTTGGTGGACTCTACGCTATTGGGGACGCTGTTGGTGCTGTGATCGCTGTACCAGTTGTAGACTTCCCAGGTCGTGGAGGTCGAATCACTGGTATCGAGATTATCGACAAAGCAGCTCAGGCTCTTGGCCTCACGCTGCATTTGTTCGATGTAGCTCCGGCCGCCATCGCAGACAACGCTGTCTACGACAGGACAGATGCAGACGCTGCACTAGCCATTGGTCAGATTCCAGTGGTTGCTGGTGACTACATTGGTGGAGCTTCCAACAAGACGGCTTACAAGGACGTTGATCTGAACTTCCAGACGAAACCAGCTGATATCAACCTCTACCTGCAATGCCTCACGCAGGGAGCGCCTACGTATGCTGCTGGCGACATCATCATCAACTTCTTCATCGAACAGGCTGAGAGGGCGCGCTACTAGTGCCAATCTTCGGTGCCGAGTCCAAGCGCCAGTTAGCTACCTGCCATAACGACCTACAGGCGGTAGCTAACGAGGCGGTTAAGTACATAGACTTCTCGATCACCGAGGGTCACAGGGGACAGGCCGCCCAAGAACTAGCAGTTGCTAAGGGAAACTCGCAGGTTCACTTTCCTTTCGGCAAGCATAACAGTCTGCCCTCCCTCGCCTTCGACTTCTCTCCATTCCCTATTGATTGGGGCGGCGGCCAGTACAATCTCGAGCGCTGGTGTTACATCGCCGGCTACATCATGATGATTGGCGAGAAGATGCTCGCAGAAGGAAAGATCACCCACAAGCTTCGCTGGGGCGGTGACTGGAACAGAAACGACGATATGCGTGATGAGAAGTTCCGCGATCGTCCTCACATCGAGATCGTTCCTTGACCTCGCCAGCATACGAATATAACGACACGCTCGCTCCGAGACCGGAGGTGCCTTCAGGTCGAGAAGTTTTGGAGGAAATCCAATCGCTCGACTCAGCAACTATCGCACACCTTAAGGAGCGGGCTAAGCATCAGTTGTACTTCATGGCGAAGGGTGTCATGCGGTACAAAGATTTGAACGTCCGTACTCACGGGGCGTTCTGTCGCTTCTTCCAAGACGAGGAAAAGTCACGTAGGCTTGGTCTTATGCCGCGTGGTCACCTCAAGTCCAGCATCGCCACAGAAGCAGACTCTGTGCGCTTAGGATGCAAGGATCCAGATGAGACGCGTATCCTGATTGTCAACGAAATCGTAGACAACTCGAAGGCGTTCCTCACGACAATCAAAGCTCAGTTTGAGAAGAATATGTTTCTGCGGGCACTCTTCCCTGAGCTCATCCACGACAGATTCGTTGGCCCTGGCATTCAGTGGTCAACCGAAGGAGCTACGCTGCCGCGTGCCACTACCTACAAGGAGCCTACCTGGCTACCTATGGGAGTAGGTAACGCGGCAGCATCTAAGCATTTCTCTCGCATCAAAGCCGACGACATCATTGGACTGGAGTCAAGACGCTCTCCAGCAGCTATGCGATTCGCTATTAACTGGAATCGCAACATTGAGTCGTTGTCTATTGACGCTTTTAACACAATCATAGACTGGATTGGCACTCGCTGGGCGAAGAATGATGTCTACGGGGACATTATCGAGCGATATGGAGCTCGTTTAGCTGTATACTCGCGCTCAGTCGTGTTCGATGACGGCTCTCTCATCTTCCCCGAAAAGTATACCTGGGAGTTCCTTGCTCAAATTCGAGATACTACGCCTGACATTTGGGCCGCTCAGTACCTCAACGACCCAACTTCTAGTCTTGGTCAGGACTTTGATGTCACTAACCTACGTTATTACCGTTTTGATAATGACGGTAATATACTATTTAAGGAAGGAACGTCAGAATCGAAGTGGCATTGGCAGAATCTCGATCGCGTCATCACTGTGGACCCGAATTCTGGGCAGAAAGCTGCGCCAGATGAGGCATCCATCATCGTCTCTGGTTTGGCACCGGACGATAGAGCCTTCGTTCTCGCAGATGTCACTGGCAGACCATCTCCAACCGAACTGGTCGACAGAACATATGATCTCGCGCTCCGTTGGAGACCAAGAAAGGTTGTTATCGAGC
>JAYVFX010001234.1:0-3334 GCA_043772795.1 Deltaproteobacteria bacterium | reverse complement strand
GTGCTAAGCGCGTCGAGGTGTATCACGAGGAAGAGACCGGCGCACCGTCGGTCTCAGGAGAACCTTCACTGCCGACGGTTGACTCCCCCTTTGCTGCACCCCCACCGTCGTCTGCTTTTGAAATGCCCGATGTAGAGTCGACGTCCACCATTTCCCTCGCCTCATTTCCAGAACCATCTGAGTCAATGTTCGTGTCCGAGCCCGTTGCTACCCAACCGCAAAAAGAGCAGGCCGCGCTTTCTCTCCCTGAAACAGACCGCAGCCCTTCGCCCATTCCGGTCGAGGTTCGTGAGGAGCCAGCTCCTGTAAGAGAAGAACCAAAAGTGAATATGCAAGAACCTCAAGTGCCCGTCTCTCCGGCCTCGCCGATGAGTGCCAGAGAAGTTCCCCTGCGTCCTCAGGAACGACCGTCTGTGATACAACGACCCTCTGCGTTCCCAGGAGTAACGGCGAGAACCCCTCCGAGAATGCCTGTGAGTATGAGTTCCGGAACAAGCGCCGCTCCCGTACTGAAAGAAGAACCGCCGCGTCCTAGTCGCATTCTGGGCCGCATTGATCTTGGAAAAATCTCTCCGGAGCTACGACCACGACCAAGACCTGACGTGAGGCCGACGACCCGACCACCGGCGTCAGCCCCCAGCCGACCGTCAACGGCTCAACCTGCGATCCCAGCGAGCCGAGAACCGTCGCGAGAGAATGTGAGCCCAGCAGGTGGAGACGCGACGCCAGCAGGTGGTGCCGCTAGCCGCCGACCGAAGAAACGGAGAGTCATCCGCAGTCCTGAGCAACCGGAGACGCAGGAACGCGATGTCCGTGTTGGGCGTGGAAACAGAAGGAAGAAAACCCTG
Organism: Deltaproteobacteria bacterium; assembly: GCA_043772795.1. Taxonomy (GTDB): domain Bacteria; phylum Desulfobacterota; class Binatia; order Bin18; family Bin18; genus VGTJ01. The sequence goes on along the minus strand of JAYVFX010001234.1, from coordinate 2,486 downwards.
TTCGGAAAAGAGCAGCGGCAAACGGAAATCACCGTTCCAAAAGCGAGTAAACGCGTTGTACGCATTTCGGAAGTAGTAACCGTTGGCGATTTGGCGCGAAATATGGGAGTCAAGGCGGGCGAGGTGATTAAAAAGCTCATCAGCCTTGGGGTGATGGCAACAATTAACCAAACCCTTGATCTCGACACTGCGTCGTTGGTTGCCGCTGACTTCGATCATACGGTAGAAAACGTTGCTTTCGACGTTGATTCGGCTCTAGAAGTCGGACATGAAGAGCGTACTGATGAAGGGTTGCTTGAACCACGTCCGCCAGTGGTCACCATTATGGGTCATGTCGATCATGGCAAGACCTCACTGCTCGACGCCGTCCGTGAAACCAATGTGACTGCTCAGGAGCATGGGGGGATCACCCAACATATCGGTGCCTACAGCGTAAACGTGGGTGGTCGCAGTGTGACGTTCCTCGATACCCCAGGCCATGAAGCGTTCACTGCGATGCGTGCCCGCGGAGCCGAGGTGACGGACATTGTCACTTTAGTCGTTGCCGCTGATGATGGGGTGATGCCGCAGACGGTGGAGGCCATTAACCATGCCCGAGCGGCAAAGGTACCGATCATTGTTGCAGTCAATAAGATCGACAAACCTGGTGCTGATCTGGAACGTGTCAAACGTGAACTGATGACCCATGGCATTATCTCGGAAGAGTTCGGCGGAGACGCAATCTTCGCTCCAGTCTCGGCGAAAACTGGCGACGGGATTCCCCATCTTTTAGAGATGATCTTGCTCCAAGCCGACATCATGGATCTTCGTGTACACCCCAATAAGTTAGCACGCGGGACCATTGTTGAAGCAAAATTGGATCGTGGACGCGGTCCAGTGGCCACGGTCTTAATACAAGAAGGCGTTTTGAAGACTGGTGATTCATTTGTCTGTGGAACTCAGTATGGCCGCATCCGCGCAATGATTGACAGTTGGGGCAACAAGATCGAGAAGGCGACCCCATCTATGCCGGTAGAGATCCTTGGTCTGACAGGAGTCCCTGGAGCTGGGGACCGGTTTACGGTACTTGATGATGAAGCCTCGGCACGACAAGTGGCGGAGCATAGACGCTCCAAGAAACGGGAAACTGAACTCTCCAAAAGTAACGCGCGTAGTACGTTGGAGGAATTTTACCAACAAGCCAAAGCTGGCGAGGTTAAGGAATTACGAGCTATCGTCAAGGCCGATGTGCAAGGCTCTGCTGAGGCAGTGAGTGATTCACTGAATCGGCTTTCGAACAATGAAGTCAAACTGGTTATTCTGCATACTTCGGTTGGTGGGATATCAGAGTCGGACGTCTTGCTTGCCTCTGCGTCGAAAGGGATCATTATCGGGTTCAATGTTCGTGCCGAAAGCAAAGCGATGCAGCTCGCTGAGCGCGAAGGGGTTGAAGTCCGACTTTACAATATTATTTACGAAGTCATCGCAGATGTACGCGCGGCGTTGGAAGGTATGTTAGCCCCGACCTTCCGTGAAAAGCCCCTCGGGAAAGCCGAAGTCCGACAAATATTCCCGGTTTCTCACTTGGGCTTAGCGGCAGGATGTACGGTGAATGAAGGACGACTGACGAGGGGAGCGCAAGCACGGGTGATCCGTAACCGCCAAGTGGTCTACGAAGGAAAGATCGGTAGTCTCCGGCGCTTCAAAGATGATGTCCGTGAAGTGATCTCTGGTACGGAATGTGGCGTACTGCTGGAAAACTTCAAAGAGCCGCTGGCTGGAGATTTGATCGAAGCCTACGAAATGGAACAAGTATTGCGCCGCTTAGAGCCGCGAGCGCAGTAAGCTAGAGAAACAGTGAGTGACTCCAGTTTTGCAGAAGGCGGGAAGATGGTGGTCGGGGTGCTACGCCTCACCCTATATCTTGATGAAAGCCATTCACTGAAAGAAAAGCGGGCAATCTTACGGAAGATTAAGGCTCGGGTACGCAACGAGTTTAATGTGTCTATTGCTGAGTGTGGTGATCAAGACCTGTGGCAAAAGACCCAACTGGGACTGTGTCAGGTTGGCAACGACCAAGCGTACATTACTGGAGCCTTACAGGCCGCAGTCCGTTTCATTGAGAACCTCCATCTTGCCCAGGTCGGGGGAGAAGAAGCCGAGTTTTTACACTACTAGTGAGTACTTCTTGCCGTTCCCTGATTGTAACCATACCGCATTTTTGCAACCCAAAGTTTGAAACTCAGAACGTGAAACTCCCTCATGCCTTCTCGTCGTCCCGAACGTGTCAACAGCCTCATCCTTGAATCCATTGCGGAAATCATTTTGCGTGAAGTGAAGGACCCCCGTGTTCACGACGTGACATTGACCGCAGTCTCTGTCGGTCCCGATCTGAAGCTTGCCAGGGTGTTTTTCTCTACGTTTCGTCCGGAAGATCGAAAGCCAGCTCTGGAAGGGCTCAGCAGCGCAGCTGGCTATATCAAGCGGCAAGTGGCGGGTCGTTTGCG
>JAYVFX010001233.1:0-4234 GCA_043772795.1 Deltaproteobacteria bacterium | reverse complement strand
GCGTATAAAGCGAAATACATCCCGCCTCCTAACCCATAGGCAAAGAACAACCGCGGTGCCGCAAAGGTCACATCGTCAGGAGTGATCGCTAACACTTCCCGCCCGTAGGTTTCGCAACAGTACACCAGGTCACGCTGAAGATGGACCACCCCTTTCGGCGTACCCGTTGAACCTGAACTATAAAGCCACAGTGCCGGGTCATCATGATGAGTGAGTTCAGCATCAAGGGCGGGTGATTCGTGAGCAAGCAGGTCAACAAAAGACAGGGCTTCATTCGCTGTAGCTCCGGCCACGACACAATGCCGCAGCCAGTGCGATTGTGCCGCCGCCGGAGCTACACTCGGCCACACCTCCGCCGACGCAACGACGACCGAAGCCCGACTATCATCGAGCATATACGCATACTCATCGGCCCGCATAAACGTATTCACCGGTACCGGCACAGCACCGATTTTGATGGCGCCCCAGAACGCATAGACAAACTCCGGCGAATCCAACACCACCAAAAGAATCCGCTCTTCTGGTCGCACACCGATACGACGGAATGCATTTCCCGCGCGATTCACGTTCTCCGCGAGCTGGGCGTATGTCACTTCCTGATCACCACATCGTATGGCAACGCGGCTTCCTCGTCCTTCATCCACATGTCGATCAATGAAAGCCGTTGCGGCGTTAAATGATTCCGGAATCTCAGGAATAGGCACTCATTCCTCCATCCTCTTGGTGGGACAGGCATCTTGCCTGTCCACGGAAGAAACAGGCTGGAAGCCTGTTCTACCTGCACATGACCGAATTTGTCCGCCAAACCGCATTAGGCCTTTCTTCTTTAGACAAGGGGCGAAAGAATCACAACTATACCGTGGACATCGTGCGTATGAGCTATGCTACTGGCAGAACGTCAATGAAGAAAATATAGTGCTTAATAGCAGGTAAACAGGAGAAACCGCATGGCAATTGCCGCAGAAGAGCCCCCAACGGAGTTGACCGCCCCGCTGGTCGATTATCAAACCCACCCGGAGCGCTATCGGCATTGGCATCTGAGCTTTGATGGTCCAATCGCCACACTGACGATGGACGTCCAGGAAGATGGCGGTCTCCGTCCAGGGTACACGCTGAAGTTGAACTCGTACGATCTTGGTGTCGATATCGAACTGTATGATGCCCTGCAACGCGTTCGCTTCGAGCATCCGGAAGTACGCACTGTCGTCGTCACCAGTGCCCGCGATCGCATTTTCTGTTCCGGCGCCAACATCTTCATGCTCGGCCAGTCTTCGCATGCGTGGAAAGTCAACTTCTGTAAGTTCACTAATGAGACGCGTAATGGCATTGAGGACTCTAGTCGTCATTCTAGCCTCAAGTTTCTCGCCGCATGTAACGGTACCACAGCCGGGGGAGGCTATGAGCTTGCCTTAGCGTGCGACGAGATCCTCTTGGTCGATGACCGCTCCTCAGCAGTAAGCCTACCGGAAGTGCCGATGTTAGGCGTCCTTCCCGGCACTGGCGGGTTAACCCGTCTGATTGACAAGCGTAAAGTCCGTCATGATCAAGCTGATATTTTCTGTACTACCTCAGAAGGTATTCGCGGCCAACGCGCAAAGGACTGGCACTTAATCGATCACCTGGCCAAACCTGCGCAATTTACTGAAGCCGTTAAACGCCGGGCACTTGAGCTGGCAGCCTTGAGTGATCGCCCAAGCGAGGCAAAGGGGATAACCCTTCCCCTTCTTTCGCGCGTGATCGACAATACCGGCTTTCACTACGAGTTTGTTGATGTTCATATCAATCGTAGCGCACGGTGGGCAACGATCACTGTGAGTACACCACATCAGTCCCAGCCGACTGACCTGGCACGTATTTTCGCACTAGGGGCGCAATGGTGGCCTTTGCAGATGGCACGTGAGCTTGATGATGCCTTCTTGATGCTTCGTACGAACGAGTTAGACATCGGCACATGGCTCCTCAAAACCCAAGGTACCCCTGACCTCGTTCTTGCAGTTGATGCTGCTCTCTCGCAACATCAACAGAATTGGTTCGTGCGCGAAGTGACCGGTATGTTGCGACGCACGATTGCACGACTCGATGTCTCCTCGCGTACGTTATTCGCTCTCGTTGAACCAGGCTCATGCTTTGCCGGAACATTACTGGAACTCGCGCTTGCGGCTGATCGCATTTATATGTTGCAGAGTGAAGACCCAGGCGCAGCAACGGCTATCCATCTTTCAGCACTGAATTTCGGTACCTATCCGATGGTCACACATATCTCGCGCTTGGACCGACGATTCAACCAGGACACTACGGCGCTTGGGCGAGTCCGGGCAGCGATCGGTCGTCCATTAGATGCGGCAGAAGCACTAGACCTTGGACTAGTGACTGCCACTCCTGACGAGTTGGATTGGAACGATGAGATCCGTATTGCGTTAGAGGAGCGGGCGAGTCTCTCGCCTGATGCGCTCACTGGAATGGAAGCTAACCTTCGGTTTGGCGGAGCAGAGTCGATGGAGTCGCGCATCTTCGGACGCCTTTCAGCTTGGCAGAATTGGATCTTCATTCGACCAAATGCCGTCGGTGAGCTGGGCGCACTAAAAGTGTACGGCACTGGCAATAAAGCCAAGTTTAATTGGGAGCGAGTCTAAAACAGTCTAGGAGTCTAGAAACGTCTAGGAGTCTGGGAGTCGAAGCGTCTGGGAGTCTAGGAGTCGAAGCGTCTAGGAGTCTAGGAAAGCCCAGGGTCCTTTTTCTACTGACTACTGAATGCTGACTACTGACTACTTTTTACGCTTCACGCTTTTCACAACAGGAGGCAGCCATGAGTATTGACTACAATGAAAAAATTCCCAACAACGTCAATCTGTCTACTGATAAAGCGCTCCAACGCGCGTTGGAACACTGGCAACCGAATTATCTCAAATGGTGGCAGGAGGTGGGTCCAGAAGGTGCGCAACAAGATGACATCTATTTGCGTACCGCCGTCAGTGCCGATGCCTCCGGCTGGGCGCATTTCGATTACGTGAAGATGCCCGACTATCGTTGGGGTATTTTTCTGTCGCCTCAAGAGGCTGATCGCAAAATCAATTTTGGCGAACACAAAGGCGAGCCAGCGTGGCAAGATATTCCTGGTGAGCATCGCGCGACCTTACGTCGCATTGTCGTCACCCAAGGTGACACCGAGCCTGCCTCGGTCGAACAGCAACGCTACCTCGGCCTGACCGCGCCATCGCTCTATGATTTACGTAATTTGTTTCAGGTCAACGTCGAAGAAGGGCGTCATCTGTGGGCGATGGTCTATTTACTCCATCGTTACTTTGGCCGTGACGGACGGGAAGAGGCGGAAGCGTTACTGGAGCGTCGCTCGGGCGATGCCGATAATCCCCGCATCCTCGGGGCGTTCAACGAGAAAACACCGGACTGGTTAGCGTTTTTCATGTTTACCTACTTCACTGACCGTGATGGCAAGTTCCAACTGTGTGCGCTCGCAGAGTCTGGCTTTGATCCGTTGGCACGAACGACTCAGTTCATGTTGACAGAAGAAGCCCATCATATGTTCGTGGGTGAGTCCGGTGTGGCGCGTGTGGTTCAGCGTACCGCCGAAGTTATGCGTGAACAGAAAACGGATTCCCCAGACAAGCTGCGAGCACTAGGCGTGATTGATCTGGAAACCCTGCAACGTTACCTCAATTTTCACTACAGCGTCACGCTTGATCTTTTTGGCGCCGACCAGTCTTCTAATGCCGCAACTTTCTACACTACCGGCATTAAGGGCCGTTATGACGAGACCAAGATCAACGATGACCATCTGCTCAAAGACGCGACTTACCCGATTCTCGATGTCGCAGACGGTAAATTGATCGAGAAACAGGTTCCAGCCCTCGTGTCACTCAACGAACGTTTGCGTAACGACTTTATCAAGGATTCAATTCGCGGCGTCAGTCGGTGGAACAAAGTATTAGAGAGAAATAGTATATCGTTTCGCCTGCAAGTGCCGCACAAGGCCTTCAATCGGAGAATCGGCAGTTTCTCATCGTTGCGACTCTCCCCCGAGGGACGCGTAGTCTCGGATGCCGAGTGGAACACAAACCTCAGCAACTGGCTCCCCACAACTGAAGATCGTGCATTCGTCACGTCGTTGATGGGACGCGTCGTCGAGCCAGGCAAATTTGCGAATTGGATCGCACCGCCGGCAAACGGCATCAAGGGCAAGCCGGTTGACTTTGAGTATGTGCGATTCAACTAAATC
>JAYVFX010001232.1:0-4404 GCA_043772795.1 Deltaproteobacteria bacterium | reverse complement strand
GCCGCGCCAGCCGATCACCCTAACTGAGCCCCAACACGTAGGCCGTTCTGCTGCGCGAACTCTGCCGCAGCGATTTTTCCGCTTTCGCCACGGACCTTTTTGACAATGATTGTCCCTCCAGGCGCAGCGACGTGCAGATCTTCGCCTGCAATCGCTGTCACTTGTCCAGGAGTCGCAGACGACGCATTCGGTTGTAACCGACAATCGTACATGCGCACCATTTTTCCCTGCCACGTGGTGTATGCTCCAGGCTGAGGATCGCAGCCACGAATGCGATTGTAAACAACTTGAGATGCTTGCGTCCAATCAACCCGCCCATGTTCGTCACCACATGGAGGATCGTAATTCGCGAGTGCTTCATCTTGCACGATACGTGGCGGATTCCCGGCTTTAATAAGGTCTACCGACTCTGCGATAGCATCAACGCCAACAGGGAAAAGTTTATTGAAGTACAACGTTCCCGTAGTGTCGTCTGGGCCAACCGCTACTTCTTTTTGTAGGAGAATTGGTCCGGTATCGATGCCTTCGTCAACCCAGAACAACGTGATGCCGGTTTTTGCCTCTCCGTTGATGAGGGACCAGTTAATCGCGCTCTTACCACGATACTTCGGCAACAGCGAAGGATGGAAACAAATACTCCCGAACCGAGGAACATTAAAAACCCGAGGCGGCACGATTTGGGTAACAAACGCCAAGATTGCTAAATCTGCATCGAGAGCAACAAACTGCTCGCACACCTCGGGTATTTTGAGGGTCTTGTGCTGATGTACCGGAATGTTCAGCTGGAGTGCTCGCTGCTTCACTGGGTCGAACTTCCCTCCTGGTGCATCAGGCGGACAGAACACCGCAAGTACTTCCTCGCCCTTACTCGTGAGTTTGTCGAGCGTCTTCTCAGCGAATGCAGCTTGCCCAATAAGAATAATACGCATGGCTTTTTTCCCCTCCTTCACTCAGGCTTGATCTTTACCAATGTGTTGAGGGAAGAGATCTCGACACACGCGAGCAATAACTGTGGCCATGCGATCCGCTCCCTCAGCTGTGGCAATCAGACTATTATTAATCTCAAGCTCGATATAGACCAGACCATTCCGCTCCCCATGACTACGAGCACTAAAAATCAATCCATCGTATCCCGAATACGGCTCGTTATAACGGACTCGATGACCATAATGACCGAGATGCATTCCTAGTTCTTGGGCCAAATTTTCATAGCGATCGAATAGAACGCCCAAATCAAATGGTCGTTCTTTCTTACCCAGAACAGGAGTGAAGCTATGTATGCTGAGCAAGGTCGGAGGATGGTCATTTTTTCTTAAAAGTAAGCTATCAATCGCCTCATGATACGGCCGATAGAACAGCTCTATACGTTTTTGGCATTCCTCTGCTGACACCTCAAGATTTCCTGGAATGGCAGTTCGATCACTCTCTCTTACAATGAGGTCACGGTCATTCAAATCACGATTACAGTCGACTAACAACCGCGAGTAGCCAGAACAAATCGCTGGAGCATCAAGAGTTTGCGCAAGTAAGGCAACAACCGAACGCGCTCCAATGTCCCAGCCAATATGCCTCTGTGTTTCTTCCGACGATAGGCCCAGGTTTTGATATTCCTGAGGAAGTGAGAAAGACGCGTGTTCGCAAGTCAACACTAACGGAAACTGCCCGGGCGGGTTAATCAGTTCAAACGAATTGCTATTCTGCGGCATGTCTCCCTGATTACTGAAGACGGGAAGAAGTTGCAAGTCTTCCTGGATAAAACTCCGTTGACAAATGAACGCTTTATTCATATAGAGTAAAACGTTTTTTGCCATTTGACCGAGGTGCAAGGAGGCATCATGGTTCGCCGTGAAAAAAGCAACTATATTATCCAGGCGGTCGCCCACGCCCTGGATGTGCTTGAACAGTTCCACGGTGACGCAGAGTTGGGAGTCACAGAACTGAGTAAGAGACTTCGACTTCATAAAAACAATGTTTTTCGTATTCTCGCAACCCTCGAATCACGGGGCTATATTGAACAGAATCGCTCTACCGAAAACTATCGTTTAGGAACACGCTGTTTGCAAATGGGGCAGAGTTATATCCAGCATATGGGGTTACTTAGACAAGCACGTCCGATCATGGCAGATGTTGTGAAAGCATGTCATGAAAGTGCCTACGTGACGGTCATGCGCAAAGGCAAAGTTGTTCCCCTTGATATGGTTGAAGCTGATCAACCGGTACGCATTGTTTCTCACATTGGCGAAGCGTTACCGCTTTATTGTACCGCTGCCGGGAAAGTCCATCTTGCCTTCGAGCCAGCGGACGAAATCCAGCGGAATTTTCCCGAAGGGCTTGAGCGTTATACCGAGAATACAATTATCGATCGCCGGGTCTTGGTGGAACAGTTGAAAGAAGTTGCCACAGTGGGCTATGCCCTCGAAAACGGCGAATACCTTGCTGATGTACGCACCATTGCCGTACCGATCCGTGATTATACGCGCACTGTCGTTGGCAGTCTCGCCGTGAGCGGTCCAGCGTACCGTATTCCCTCTGAACGGATTGAGAAAGAACTCTCCCCCCTCGTATTGAATGCTGGACGAGAGCTCTCGGTTCGCTTGGGCTACAATGCTTAATTGAAGCAGCGCTTGACAGTAGCATGTAGACACGCTGAAGTGGGACGGCATTTCAGCCGTCCCCCCACCACATCGTATGGAGGAATAGTGGAGTGAAAACGCTAGTTACGGTCAAGCGTGTTCCTGACCCAGAAACGACGATTCGCGTGAAACCTGATGGGTCGGGGATTGTCACTGACAACGTCAAATATGTTATCAACCCGTTCGATGAAATCGCTATCGAAGAAGCACTACGGATCAAAGAAAAGCTCGGCGGTGAAGTTGTTCTTGTTAGCATTGGCGCCAAAGTAGTCACCGAGCAACTACGTACTGGTTTAGCAATGGGTGCCGACCGAGCTGTTCTTATTCTTTGCGAACATGAGCTCGACTCACTTGCGGTTGCACGAGTTTTGGCAAAACTCGTTGAAAGCGAAAAGCCAGAGCTCGTCGTCATGGGTAAACAGGCTATTGACGACGATGCCAATCAAGCAGGCCAAATGCTTGCGGCCCTTCTTGGTTGGCCGCAAGCAACGTTTGCCTCAAAGGTAGAATTTGCCGCAGACCAAAAATCCGTTCAAATCATAAGAGAGGTTGACGGCGGTTTGGAGACAGTGGGTTTTTCCCTGCCAGGTATTGTTACTGCAGACCTCCGTTTGAATGAACCCCGTTATGCCTCGTTGCCAGGAATCATGAAGGCACGAAAAAAGGAAATCAAAGAAGTTCCTATTGCCGACTTAGGAGCCGATGTGACCCCACGATTGAAAGTCCACAAGCTGGAACCACCAGCAAAGAAACAAGCAGGCAAGAAATTTGAAACCGTCCAAGCGCTCGTGGAGTCGCTCCACACTGAAGCGAAAGTGATCTAAGGAGTACTGACGTGGGTAACGTTCTTGTTTTTGCTGAACATCACAAAGGGAAATTTCCCAAGAGCACGCTCATCGCCCTCCAAGCGGGGAAAGAAGCAGCAAGTAAACTTGGCGGCAGTTGCATAGCGGCTGTTTTGGGGTCGGGAATTGACGCCCCGGCTCAGGAGATCTCTGGGTATGGGGTCACCAAAGTCATTGCCGCGGATAATGCAGATCTTGCCAATTATCTTGCCGATGCCTACGCAGCAACACTCGAGCAACTCGTCAAAGCTAACGATGTGTCGTTACTGGTTGCAACCTCTACTGCTGTAGGAAAGGATCTACTTCCTCGTGTTGCTGCGCATCTTGGTGTCGGCATGGCCACTGACGTCGTCGCCATTAATGCTGACGGCACGTTTAAGCGACCTATGTATGCAGGCAATGTGCTTGCAACCGTATCACTGGACGGCCCAGTTAAAGTTATCTCTGTTCGTGGAACTGCCTTCGACGCTGCAAAGCCTGAAGGACAAGCGCCAGTTGAGAAGGCGAGTATCAGTCTCGATGCATCTGCGAAGAAAATGCAGTTCGTCTCCTTCAATGAGATCAAGTCTAATCGTCCTCAACTAACTGAGGCACGGATTGTCGTCTCTGGCGGTCGTGGTTTGAAATCAGGTGAGAACTTCACCACTTACTTAGAGCCGCTGGTCGACGCACTCGGCGCGGCAATGGGCGCGAGTCGTGCAGCTGTGGATGCGGGGTTTGTACCGAACGATCTGCAGGTTGGTCAAACAGGAAAAGTTGTTGCTCCAGAATTATACTTTGCGGTTGGGATTTCTGGCGCGATCCAACATTTAGCCGGAATGAAAGACTCGAAAGTCATTGTCGCTATAAACAAAGATCCGGAAGCACCAATCTTCAGCGTCGCTGATTACGGCCTTGTTGCTGACCTCTTCAAGGCCGTCCCTGAG
>JAYVFX010001231.1:0-4911 GCA_043772795.1 Deltaproteobacteria bacterium | reverse complement strand
GATCCTCCCACTCGCTGTTTCCCCTTTTCGCCATTTCGCCCGGTAAACAAGGAGGGTCCCATCATGCTGCAAGTGTATTCTATGCCCGTCGGCTGGCTTGAGTTCGATAGCAAACTATTTTTCCCTAATCGTCCACTCGGTACGATGTTGACGATTCCAGTGCCAAGCTATCTGATCACCCATCCCAAAGGGAACGTTGTGTTTGACACCGGTATTCACTGTCAGGTGATGACCGATCCAGTTGCGCGCTTAGGTGAGGCGATGGCGAAAAGTTTCGTGTCACGCACCAAACCAGGTGAGGAAATCGTCAACCAACTCGCTCAGTTTAAGCTGACCCCGAATGACATTAAGTACGTGATTAATTCGCACTTTCATTTCGACCATTGCGGAGGTAACGAGTTCTTTCCACAGTCCACTATCCTCGTGCAGAAAAACGAAATGCAGGCGGCTCGTGATCCCAAGGTGCGACAGAAGGCGTTCTTTGATCCGAAAGACTGGGATCACAAGTTGAACTATCAGACGGTGGAGGGTGAGTACGATATCTTCGGTGATGGGACGTTGGTTATCATGCCTACGCACGGCCACACGCCAGGACATCAGTCACTACGTGTTCGTGTGACCGGACGTGGCGAGTTCATCGTGACGGGTGATGCCTGTTACACCAAGGCCAATATGGATGAGAATCTATTGCCGTCAGTCGCGTATGATGAGCAAGAAATGTACAAGTCTCTCGCGACACTGCGCGACCTGCGCGATAAGAAAGGTGCAACCATTCTCTATGGTCACGATCCTGACCAGTGGAAGGAAGTGCCGCACGCTCCCAATGCGTTGGCTTAATTAAGAAAGGGCGAAATGGTGAAAAGGGGAAACGGCGAAAAGGAAAACACTTCTCAAGAGATTCATTTTTCTCCCTCTTACCCATTTCCCCTCTTACCCGTTTCCCCTTCAAGATTTGCTTGCCAGTTTTTCCATACGTCCGGGCAAAACCCCACAGTTGCCTCTTTTCCGTTGCGGACAATCGGCGTGCGGAACAGCAACGGATCATCGAGTAGGAACGCTTCGATCTTCGCGGCGTTGAAGGAGGCATGCGCAAGACCTTTCTCAACGAAACGAGAGCCGGACCGATCAATCAGTTGGTCAAGCGGCACGCGCACAGTGACTGAGTGCAATTCACCTTTGGACAGTCCTTTTTCTTTGAGATCAACGAATTGAAAACGAATCCCACGTTCTTTGAAGAATCGTTGCGCTTTGCGGGTGTCAGCACACTTTGGTAAGCCAAAGATCTGGATATTCATCTCTCACTCTCCGTTTGCCACCATGAATGGGGAGCCGTGAGGAGTCAAGTTCGCAATGCTGTTGCGCGGCAGCAACTCACAACACCGCCATCGGAAACCACACACGGAACGTCGAACCTCGACCAACTTCACTTTCCACCGTAATTGTCCCCCGCAATAGCTCTAAAAAATTCTTGGCAATGTAGAGTCCCAGCCCTGCACCACCTTTACTCCTCGTCAAAGCATTACCAACTTTACGAAACGGCATAAAAATGAAGGGGATCTCTTCTTTTTCCATACCGATTCCGGTGTCCACAACCCAAACTTCAACCCCTCCGTCTCCTCGCCGTCCACGCAGGGTCACTTGTCCTTGGTCGGTAAATTTACGCGCATTACTGAGCAGGTTTTTGATAATGACGTTGAACTTGTGAACATCGGTACGGAACACCGTCTCCTCATCCTGCACGTCATAGATGAATTCGAGCAGTGAGGATTCACGCAGATCCACTATTTCATCCCAGACATCCTCAAGGACTTCACCGAGCTGGACCTCCACTACAGTAATAGATGAGCGACCGATCTGCAGATGGCTGGCATCCAGGAGCGCATCGATAAGCATGAGGAGATCGCCCGCATTCCTCTTGACCCGCTTGAGGATAGCAAATTGTTGTTCGGTCAGGTCACCAAACTCGCCATCTTTCAAAAGATCGGTGTAGCCCAGCACAACACTCAGAGGTGTGCGCAGTTCATGGCTCATAGTTGCGAGAAATTCTTCTCGCGCTCGAACTGTCGCCTCAGTGATATCTTTTGCTTTTCGCAGTTCACGTTCCGCGAGCTGACGCGCCTCGGCTTCATTTTGGAGCAAGCCCTTGGTACGGTCGAGTTCCGTGAGAATACGTTGGAGCTCAACTAAGTCAGGCTGGTCCTGAGCGGATAGCTCGCTCTTCTGCTCGCTAGGTTGTTGTTCGCCAGCTAATGGCTTGGCGTCGGCGTCGCTCTTGGGTTGGTCTTTTGCATCTTCCACTCCAGTATTCCCCCTTCTACTCCATAAAAAACACCTGCAGCATACTACAAAATAGGCAATAAGATGTAAACATAAATACCTAATATGGAATTTCATTAGGGATTTCCCTGACTCTTAAATGGGGATTATTACTTACCAAACGAGGACTTCGGGCAGTGATTGCGCTGAAGTAGGGTCCTCAAAGGTTCTGTTTTATCGATTCAGCAGTATGAACAGTATGAAAGAGATTGACGCTTGCTCTTGATTGTCTATGCGCTTCGGCCATAAAAGAACCCGATGCATCAACAACGAACAAACAAAACAATAACAACCTGGGGGACAGGACTAGCGCTTCTCGATACGCGGCTTTGGCACCAGGTCAGCGTTTGGCGTGCGCGAGCTTAAAGTCATGGTTGATGGCCTCCCTGAAACTTCGCCGGGATGGACAGACCGAATTTGACAACGTTGACCTCGGCGCTATGCAGCGCATTGAGGTCCTGCCTGGAGGTGGCGTTGTCGCCTTCGATCGCTTTGGTATCGGTGGCAGCGTGAAATATGCCTGGGACACGAATTTTGATGGGTTCCGTAATCGCTTTATGCTGGACGTTGATACCCAATACCAGATCGACAATCGTCGGCGGTTTAACAACAACGGCAAATCTGGCAAACTGCGATTTCATCAAGATGAAGAGGTCATGAGTGTTGGTCCTTTCTACGGAATGAATTTTATCTCCGCGAGAACCTGATCCTCAGTGCAGGTCTACGTTATGACAACATACGCTTCACTGTGACCGACTCCTTTCGATGAACGCTACAACGGTCTCGTTCGTCTCAACGCGGTTGGCAATCGGTTCTTTGAGCCGTCGCCAGATTTCAATGTCTATGGTGGAGTAGCGATCGCCTACGAATTTTAGCCCACGGGTCTTATGCCAGATCTCCTTCGCATCCTTGAAACTGAGGCACTCTACCCACCGACGCTTCGTACCTATCTGCGAGGTCACGCACCGGAAGCACTGATCGTCCGGGGTGACCTCAGCATCTTACACGCACAACAGCACCGCCCGCTGTTCGCGCTTTTCTGTTCAATTCAGTGCCCACCGACACTTATTCTTCAGACCTACGAATTGGCCCGTGCGTTGCGCGAGGCTGGCGTCACTGTCATCAGTGGCTTTCATTCACCGATGGAGAAGGAGTGCCTGTCCATTCTTTTGCAGGGAACACAACCCGTAATTCTCTGTCCCGCGCGGAGCCTAGACACCATTCACATCCGTCCCGATTGGAAAGTCGCACTGGCACAAAACCGACTATTGCTGCTGTCGCCGTTCACCGAAGAAGAGCGTCGTCCAACCACCAACCGTGCACAAGAACGCAATGCCGTCGTTGCCGCACTGGCGGATATTATCTTCGTTGCTCACGCCGCACCTGGTGGAAAAACCGAACGCTTCTGCAAGGACATGCTGGCTTGGAAGAAGCCCGTACTTACTCTAGACGGCCACGAAAACGCGCATCTCTTCTCGCTGGGCATCAACATCGTACGCCCTGAGCAGATTGGAAAACAGGGGGAACTTTTTGTTGTGGATGAGGAGGAATGACACGAACGCGAAGGTGGTAAGACACAGTGCGTACCTCACAGAAGACGCATACATTTGCAAACCGCTAATAGGTATGACAATCGCTGCGTGGTCGGTATGGCGAGAACGAGCGAAAACCAATACAGGGCTTGCATTGTCACTTTTTGCGATCCAGCTGCTCCTCAACGTTCTCTGGTCGCTGCTCTTTTTTGGCTTGCACCTCCCAGGGGTAGCGTTTGCCGAGATCATCTTGTTGTGGAGTGCCATCCTGGCGACACTCGCGGTATTTGGTCGAGTCTCGACACTTGCCGCTTGGTTATTCGTTCCCTACCTTGTCTGGGTCACATTTGCTGCTGTTCTCAATTTCTCAATTTGGCAACTGACTTAATCTTGAAGGGGCAGCACGATTCCTCTTTTGACCTTGCCTGTTTTATGCTATGCCGCGGATGGGAGAAAGCATCACACAATCCAATAAGGAGGGCAGTCTCATGCCTCTATATTTAGATGAAATTTGGTTGAACCCATCGCCGCCGGAAAACACCAAGAAACTCCATACCATGTTCAAGGATATACTGTCAGGCAAGGCAGGATTTCCACCTGGTGTAACGTTGAAAGCCGGTCCCTGGGCCTCGAATGAAGAACCGAAGATGGTTCTCATTTTAGACATCCAGGATCATGCCAAGACCTTTGTTCCGTTCGCGACACTGGTAGCGCAGGGTCTTATTGCCAAGCGACGACTGACGCCGATTGTGGAATGGAGTGCGCTAGACGAGGTCGTAAAGGGACTATAACGGCGAGTTAAGAGTTAAGAGTTAGGGATGAAAATCTATCTTTTTTGGTTTTCTACTCCTCATTCTTCACTCATCACTTTTCATTAGTGAAAATCATGCTTTCTCCTATCCCTTCCCGTTCACTGTCACTCACTGTGTATTGCGCTTCAAGCAAGCGCGTTTCGCAGAGCTATCTTGATGTTGCCACAGAAATGGGGCGGTTAATCGCCCAGCGGGGCCACACGTTAGTTTACGGCGGTGGCAACATTGGACTGATGGGGGCGTTGGCTCAA
>JAYVFX010001230.1:0-11237 GCA_043772795.1 Deltaproteobacteria bacterium | reverse complement strand
TAGGTATGACCGATCCATGATTTCACCCATTGAGGCGCTGCAATATACGTCTTTAACAACGGAAAGAGCATATCCTCAATTTGCATAGGTTATCCTCTCTTAGTAATAAACTGCCTCAAAAACCTTGAGGAACAGGATAGGCGAGAACGTCGGGACGCTTGCAACCGTATATCGCCCACACGAGTATCCTCTTTAGTGCTAGTCTCATCTGTGCGTATACAGAATATGCGGGGCATTGGGTAATATCAAATAGACTGAGCGTCGGTTTGGGGTGTTTCCCGTTCCCATGCGGGGTCGAGTGCACAACCCCCAAGCTTGCGATACACCGCTTCTACTTGCGGAAGAATAACCGAGGCAGCGAAATCCTCGTCCACTCTTTTCCTGCCTGCTGCACCCATGCGGCTTCTGAGCTCGGCATCCTTCAGCAAGCTTTGGAGAACAACCGTCAGTCTGGGTATATCACCTGGTGAGATCAGATAGCCGTCCACACCATCGGTGATAGCTTCGGGAATCCCGCCGATAGCAGTCGATACCACGGGAAGCCCGGCAGCCATCGCCTCAAGCACGCTCATCGGCAGTCCTTCGTAATAGGAAGGCAGCACGTAGATCGACGCTGACGTCAGCAGACGTTGTTTCTCTTCCTCTCCGACCCAGCCGAGAAATTGCACGCAGTCGCTAATACCAAGCGCTTCCGCACGCTTCTTCATCTCCGCCAGATCGCCATTTCCCCCGCAGAGGAGTTGGATATCCGGAACGGTGTTACGAAGCCGTGCGACGGCTTCCAGGAGGTCAAATACACCTTTTTCTCGATGAATCTTCCCGAGAAAGAGCAATGCGTGCGTATCTGGCCTCTCTTGTCGCGGCAATACATCAGCTTGAACCGGATTGAAAATTGGGACAATGTTCGCATTCTTAGTGATCGCTCCAATCTTGGAGCGCCATTCCTGCGATAACACCACAATTTGTGCAGAGCGATCAAAGAGGAACCGTACGAACGCTTTGCGCGCAGGCCCACACTCTTTCTCAAAGAACTCGATAAACCCACCACCGTGAACATGTAGAACAACAGGACATCGTCGCAGGAAGGCCAGGGTCATAAAGACCGACTTCCGCCAGAAACTTGCAGAGGACGCCGTGTGCACATGCACGAGGGATACCTTCTTGCACACCAGCAATGCGGTATAACGTACGAGGGCTGCTGCTGCCATCCTGACCTTAGGCCACACTCCTCTATCGGTATGGGTAGCAACGTACACTACGGGCCATCGCTCGAAGAGCCCATTTTGTCGATAGACTTTGACAACCGCAGAGATGCCTCCCTGTGTTTCTAACGCGGTTCCAAGCATGATGATAATGGGAGATGATTTCATAAAAGATCACTCAATGGCTGCCGCGCCCAGGTAATGACTGATATCGAGATGCTGAACAAGCATCTTGTGTTTTCCCCGTGGTGTACGTGGCAATTGATCAACCATGCGGACATCGACTGTACAGCCGCCTTGCGTTTTGTCTCGTATCGCTTTGGCAAGTGTCTCTTGGCGCGAGGGCGTGAGCGGCGTGGACGATACAACCTTGACAATCACGACTCCCGGCTCGTCCTGTTCATACTGCATGGTCTCAATGTCGTTCATCTTATCGAAATGAGCCGCACCGAGCGTGCTGACCGAAATGAGCCGATGATCTTTGCATACCAGGAACTCCTGAAGTCGGGCTTCAATACGTTCACAAACGGGATAGAGCGGAAGATCAGGATGTGAACGGTCGCTCAACACCGCGAAGTCGCCGGTCCGGTAACGAACGAACGGCATCACCTGATTGTCGAAGCTCGTACCAACAATCTCGCCGAGAACATCAGGTTGAGTGATCCGATTCCCTTCAGTATCGAGCAGTTCGAACTTGCCGTACTGGGGCCAGAAAAAGTACCGTGGGTCCCCAGGCATGGAGGCCGCCATGAGAATTCGTTCAGAATGCCCATAGTGCGTTAACACTGGACACTTGAAGACCGACTCAATTAGCCGCCGCTGAAAGTCGTACACGTTCTCCGAATAGATCAACACGCCCCGCATGCGTTGGACAATGTCAGGCTGGGGATTCTCGCTCAGCCAGCGTGCCAGTGGGTACAGCGTCGAAGGGTACGCTTGAATATACGACGGGCGCCACATCCGCAATGCTTCCATGTATTGTGGCATGTAACGATCCTCAAGATGATCGGAACTCACAATAAGCTGTCGCTTAATCGGCTCGTACATCCACATTCTACCGTTCGCTTCACCGGCAGTGGGAACCTTTCTTCCTTGCATGGACAGAATGACATCGTTCGGACCGAGACCGACCCGCCGCAAAAAGTCGTCCATAAACGCATATTCCCGAGGTCGAGTCACACCCTTTTGCAGATAAAAATACATGGGATCGGCAGTTGAGCCACCCGTCGACGTTTTCAATCGCCGACTTTTCGGTAGGAAGGTTGAAACAAAGCGTTCTACATCACCCTTGATCTCTTCTTTCGAGACTGGGGGTATTTCCAGCAGGATCTCCTCAAGTTTGTTGCTTTCGTTCAGAAATCGCGACAGTTTTTGATGCTTCTGATAGGCAGGCACCGTCTCAATTGCCAGTTTCAAGGTTGCGGCGAGCTTATGCTCAGACAACGTCCGGATCGCAGCTTCATCCCGATGGGTCGCCAGCTCTTGCGCAAAAGTGGAATAAAACTTTCCCCTACGAATGCTCACCGGAAGTAACGTATATGCTTGCCCAAGCCCAGATTTGACCCATTGCGGTGCGGCGATATACGCCTGGAGAAACGGATAAAGAAGATCCTCAATCTGCATGTGTGTCCCTTCATGTCGTTATAAACAGTGCAACGCTCTGGCTCTGAGAGTATCACAGGCAGGCAAAGAAGAAGATAAAAGTAGAGGCATATTGGCTTGTTTCCAATCTTACCGTCTGCACTCAGTGCAAATATAGCGTCGCTTAGGTCAGGCCGTAGCGTGAGACGGTCGGCTGCATTCCCCATAGACCTACGCGTCATTATACAACAGAAAACCTGCGCGTAAAAATTTTGTCTGCTGAGTTGTCACGGACTCAAACCTTGCAAGCCTGAATGCAGGATGATAAGCGCAATAGGGATTAGATTGGATAAGAAAGACAACACGTCGTGCGATGGAGGGCATATGGAGCGACCGTTCGATCCCATTCTCGTGGAAGTGATTAGAAACCAGATTGCTGCAATTACCGAAGAAATGACACTCACTGTGTACCGCACAGGTCGCTCGGGAATGTGCAAAGTTGGGGACTTTGCCACCGCGGTCTGCGACCGTCAGGGGCGCATTATCGGTGAAGGCGGCTCACCGTATCAGATGTGTGTCTTTATCGACACGATGGAAAACGTACTCGCCAAGCACGGGAAATCATTGCGCCCTGGCGATGTCATCATTGCGAATGATCCATATTGCGGCATTTCCCACATGCCGGACATCACGTTGATTGCGCCCGCCTTCTGGAAAGAGCAACTCGTGGGGTTTCTTATCTCGTATTCACACCACACCGACATCGGTGGCCGTTTTGCCGGCGGCATTTCGAGTTTGTGTCAGTCGAGCTTTGAAGAAGGCGTCCGTATTCCGATGTTAAAGCTGTACGATGCAGGCAAACGGAACGACGCATTGTTGGAACAAATCGTCGCTAATGTCCGGACTCCCGAGGAGTGGGTTGGCGATGTTGATGCGAAGGTCGCAAGTTGCTGGAAGGGCCAAGAGCAGCTCGCAAAGCTGCTCGATAGATATGGCGTGGAGAAATTCGACTCAACATGTGACTATCTTGTCGACTATGCGGAACGTGTCACCCGTGAAGCGATTCGCCAAATTCCCTCAGGCGAGTATCGAGAGGAAACGATCTTCGAAGACGAAAACGAAGTGACCGGAGGTCCCGTACCTTTACAGGTTGTGATCAGAATCGCGGATGGTCATGCCACCATTGATTTGTCAGCTGCTCCACCGCAGGTCAATGCGTCTATTAATGTGCCATTGGTCTCGACGAAATCCGTCACCCGAGCCCCGTTCAAGTCAATCATTCCCCACGATGCGCTGACCAATATTGGCTTTGCTCGGGCGATCGACGTCATCGTCCCCCCGGGAACTTTGTTGAATCCTCGCTATCCGGCGGCAGTTGGTGGGCGCGCCTCACTGATGATGACATTAAGCAACATGGTGTATCGCGCCATCGCGAAAGCACTGCCTGGGAGACTTGGCGGCGTCGGCGAAGGTGCAGACATGCTGCACTTCACCAGCCAGAGCGAAGGACGGTATCAGTCCTTTATGGACGTGTTCTTCGGCGGTTGGGGCGGACGACCGCAGGTAGACGGCGTTGACGGAGCTTCACCATTGGTGATGGGAGGTGGGTATGGCTCGATGCCAGCGGAGTTGTTGGAACGTGAATACCCAGTGATCATTGAAGGGTTTGGCTTCGTGCCGGACACTGAAGGAGCGGGCCGTCATCGTGGCTCAGTGTCAGTCTATCGGGAATGGCGCTTTCGTCAGCCAGCGGAGGTTCTTCTTCGTACCGTCGGTCTCCGCGGTGCTGAAGGTCTCGCGGGAGGCGGGCGCGGTGGCGATGCGATCAACATCCACTCATCAGGCGACCAACAAACAGTGCTCCAGCCACAAGCACATGTCCACCTTCATGTACAACCGGGTGATCGGGTCTACCACAAAGTGCACGGCTCTGGAGGTTATGGAGACGCCTATGAACGGGACCCGGATCTCGTCCTCTTTGATGTGCTAGAGGGGAAGATCTCACTCGGGCGGGCACGGCAAGTGTATGGCGTAGTGATCAACCCAGACGGCCTCACCGTTAATCAAGAGTCTACACTCACACTGCGGCGTCGCATGCAAACTACCGTGGAGGCAGCTGCGGATTAGGATTGCGGAGGAAGGGAGATAGCTATGCGCGTCGGATTCGATATCGGCGGAACATTTACTGATGTGATCGTGCTTCGAGATAATGGAAAGATTGAGAGCACTAAAGTGTTATCCTTGCTCGATCGTGTCGGGGATGACATCGTGGCGTTGATCCGTCAATCTGACACTTCGGGCCGTATCGAGAACTTCGTGCACGGTACGACCATTGCCTCTAACGCGGTCATCGAAGGAACCACCGCCCTGACTGGTTACATCACAACGCGTGGTTTTCGCGATGATCTCGAGATGCGCGGCGAAAGACGACCGAATGTCCAAGATCCGCAGTGGGTCAGGACTCCGCCATTGGTGGCTCGTCGGCTGCGTCTAGAACTGAGCGAACGCATCCTCGGCGACGGTACGGTCGAGCGTCCGTTTGATGTCGAGGAGGCGCGTCTGGTTATTCGTGCGCTCGCAGCACAAAACGTCGAAGCGATAGCGGTTTGTCTGATCAACTCGTACCTCAATCCGATGCACGAACGAGAGGTCGCCAAGGTTATTTTTGCCGAATTGGGCGCGAAGGTCGTTGTCTGTCTGTCCTCAGATATCTATCCGCAGATTCGCGAGTACGAACGTGCCAGCACCACGGTCATCAACGCATCGCTCATTCCTGTAGTAGATCGCTATCTTGATCGGCTTGAGAAACAGCTCTCATCGTATAGTAACAGACTGTTGGTGATGCAATCAAACGGCGGCATCATGTCGGCGGAATTGGCGCGACAGAAACCGGCATTTATGATCGAGTCTGGTCCCGCGGCTGGGGTGTTAGCCGCAGCTCGATTGGCCAAAGAAGCTGGACTCGACAAAGTGCTCTCGTTCGACATGGGCGGAACCACTGCCAAAGCGTGCCTGATCGAAAATGGATTCCCTGCGGAAAAGGCTGCTGGTGAGATTGGGAGTGGAGGAAATGTCGCCACGCACCAATTCTATAAAGGCGGGCATGCGTTGCGGGTGCCGTCACTTGATATTGTGGAGGTAGGTGCTGGTGGTGGCAGCATAGCGTGGATCGATAATGGTGGAGCCCTACGCGTCGGTCCGCTCAGTGCGGGAGCCGAACCCGGACCAGTATGCTACGGGCGCGGAGGAACAAAACCGACAGTGACTGACGCAAACGTCGTCAATGGCTACATGAATCCGCGGGCGATTGCCGGGTCCACTATGCGTATTGATCGCAATGCCGCCTGGGAAGCGATTGCTGCACACGTTGCCACACCTCTCGGATTGAATACCCATGAAGCAGCGTACGGGATGACCCAGATCGCTAATGCCACGATGATGCGGGCGCTACGCGCGGTCTCGACTGAACGTGGACGAGACCCACGTGATTTCACGCTGGTCTCGTTCGGTGGCGCCGGCCCGATCCATGCCGCAGCTCTGGCCGAAGAAATGGAGATGACGAAGGTCTTAGTGCCGGTCTTGCCCGGGCTCTTCAGTGCATTGGGATTGTTATTGGCAGATTACCGCCATGACTACATTCGCAGTGTCGTCATGCTTCTTGCAGCAGTCCAACCGCCTAAGATCTCAGCACTGTATCAAGAGATGCAGGACGTTGCTCGGGTGGCAATGCGTGGCGAAGGAATTCCTGATGCGACGATCCGGTTTGAGCCGTACGTTGATCTCAAGTACGGCTACCAGCTCCAGGAGTTAACGATACCGTTCCCTGACAGGGGTCCTGGTAGCTTGTTAGAGAACCTCGCGGACCGCTTCCGCGCGGCGCACGCGCAAGCGTTTGGGTACAACACCGACGATCCGATCGAGGTGGTGAGTCTCCGACTGCGCGCACTAGCGACCGTTGGTGATATGAAGTTCTCAGAACTCGCAGCAATGACTCGTGCCGCTCCTAACGAGCTGCCACGAAGTGAACCGCGAGAAGCGTTTTTCGGCGAACGGTATGGTTTGGTAAAAACTTCGGTGTACCGCCGTGCCGATATCAGCGAGGTACGACATGGGCCGCTGATCGTCGAGGAGCCTGACACCACGGTGGTGGTTCCACCCGGGTGGGACGTCAACCGTGACGCCTACGGAAGTTTGGTCCTAACACGATCGTAGTGAATAGAACTAACCGTGATCTTTACGTAATCACGGCCGTTTGGAGATTCGTTGGTTGTCGTTTCATGAGGCAGTATGGTTCTGCCCCCATGGAGGACCGCCTACGTTTGTTGTCGTGAGCCACGCATTACCGCCACTGGTCCCAACTTAAGCCGTTTGCTGAGCAGCAATTCCCTCTCCTACAGGGCTTAGCTTTACCCACATCTTTATCACTTACGCCAAGTATGGGTACAGAAAGAGCTTTTGGGAGGGTCACGCAAGGGAAAAGAAAGCCCCCTTATCCGCCGCTCATGAAAATTCGCCAGGTTTTTCGCGCTTCTCAAGAGTGCCTCCTTCTGAAGGAAGTCATTGTTCGCCAATTGTTGATAGCGAGAATTAGACCGGAGTCCCGAATTCGTAGCGATTCACAAAGAGGCCAATCACGGGATCAGGCAGGAAGACAGATTTGGAGACCCAAATTGGTTTGCGCGCCCAGCGCTTAATCCGCGTCCGTAACGTCAGATGTTTGCGTTCGATCTGCGGGGTAGGCTGTTTCCCGACCGTGTGAGGGGAGGCGGGGAGATGGCGGGCGTAACCTCCTGCCGCATCCGTATAGCAAGGCTCGAGCCCAAACGGCTTGCGCAACTTGTGTCACGCGCCAAAGACTGCATCCGCCCGACTCCCGAACGTAGACGCCAGGACAACTCCGGGGAGATGGTCACTGGCATGCCACAGCCAGCGCTGCTGCCCTTTGTTCTGCACGACACTCCACAGCTCCTCGACCTCAGCGGCCGCAACCCGGCGACTTTCCACCGTAATGGTGTCAGGACAACAGCTCTCAACCACGACGTTGTTCACTGGCGAGCGGCCGCGCGCTTTTTTTTAACTCTGTGATTACCGTGGTCGGGCCCACCTTGAGGACCCGCGCGCTATCCCGGATCCCACTGCCCTTCCGGGTCATCTCGACCATTTGCTGCTGCACCGCGGGCTGACAGCCCGGAGAGGCCTACGTCCGTAGAAACGTGCGCCCACACGTCGCGTCCTGCTGACACCGATAGCGCGCCTTGCCCTTGCTGGCGGTTCCATATTTCACCACCGCGCTCCCCTGACAATGCGGACACCGCACGACTGCGACTGCGACTGCCATGATCTCGCCTCCTGCCCAAGAGCCGTTCGCTCTTCGCTTCTGCCTCGCTTCCGGGAACGATGACAGTTGCTCCTTCCCGAATCAACAACTGGGGAACATCACCGAATGATTGAGATGTAGCCATGACGGGCGTAGAGGTGATTCGGTCCATTGGGATCGTCCAACCCTTTCTTGCTGTATGGCGTGCGGCTCAGCAGGACTGGGAAGCGACCCTCGGTATCCGGGTGGATGACATCTGCATAGAGCGTAATCCCATCCCGCGTCTTCATCGGGACATTCTTTTCAGTGACGACTTTGTATTTTTTTCGCGATTGAACGATCATGTGTGCCCTCCTTGGAAGCCCCCGTAATTGTAGTTGTGTAATGATGGTCGTGCTCTACCAAGTTGCACTCCATGAAGCAACCTTAGCCTTCGTGCTTCGGGGCAGCTCAGCCGCATCGCGGTACGCAATGGTAGACTGGGATAAGGCCGCAGGCTGTTCCCGGCAGAGTCTGTATTTACCCGTACCGGAAACGCTCCGCTTATTCCGGCCTACCTGGATGTCAGCTTTCCCCACGCTCTTGGCGAATCAAAAGGTTTCCATGGGTCAATGAAGTCGTCAAGTTCGTAATGCGTCTCATAGTTGTTGGCAATCACTTTCGGCATGTTCCCCTCCTTACTTGTTGGGGCATCTCACCGTCAGTGCGGTTATGATGCACTACTTCATTGTGTGTATTTGACCATTAGCTCGTGGAAAATATTTGCCCCTTCGACTAAGCTCAGGACAGGCTTTTGCCTTTTGCCTTGTCTGGACTCCAGACTCTAGACGCTGGACCCTAGACTTTCTAAAAGCGCTTTTGCTTCTTGCAAGTCTTTGGTATCAAACCCTTCTGTGAACCAGTTGTAGATCTGAGATAACAAGTCGTGACCTTCAACAGTCTTACCCTGTTGCTGCCACAGGCGGGCGAGGCTGGTAGTCGCGCGGAGTTCCAGGGACTTGGCTTCTTGGCGGCGGGCAATCTCAATCGCTTTCAGGAAACATTCTTCCGCTTCTAATTGCGGATTGTGGAATGCGGAATGCGGATTCTCAACGTTGAACGTTGAACCTTGAACCTTGAACTGCTGCTGCAGCGTCATCTGCCCTTTGAGCCGATACAGCTCCGCCTCGTAGAAACGCTCTCCAGTTTTGTTTACTGTAGCCAGCGCCTCGGCCAGCACGGTAAGCCCTTCCTCTGCCTGCCCCACTTTCCCATACGCCTCTGCCAAAAGGGCAAGATGATACGGCCGGTACAGCTCTGCCCCTGTAGCTCGAAAGGCAGCTATCCCCTGCTGTATCCGGGCAATTCCCTCCTGTCCCCACCCCTGCTCGGCCAATACTACACCACGAAAGATAACCCCTTGCGTCAAGAAAAATGGGAATCCTTGCTCGGTCGAAAGTGCAATGGCTGCCTCCGTGCGCTCTTGGATGGCGTGCTCCTCCCGTCGGAACTGATGGAGCCGGACAGCATGGCCTAAGGCATACGCCAAGCTAAAGGGGTGAGACAACTTTTGGGCCAGAGTGATTGACGTCTGGCTCATTCTCAGAGCCTGATCTGGATAGCCAAGTGACCACAGAACCCAAGCCCCAATAGTCTGGCAACTCATCCCCGGATCGTATCCATAAAGAAAAGCCAGGGAGCGGTGCTCGTGGGGGTCGTACAGGGCAATGCTCCACTCTAGGTGTGCTCGGGCAGAGGTTACCTCTCCGAGAGCGAACGAAGAAGCTCCCAGCGCCCAGTGGGCCTCTATAAGGAGAGCTGTGTCTTGCTGACTCTCGGCCAGGCTGAGGAGCTGTTCTCCAAGTGAGTACGCCGCCTCGTGCTCCGCCCGCACAATATAAAACGCCCACAAACCGAACAGCACCCGAAAGAGCAGAGGAGTTTTTCCCACCTGCCGACAAAGTTCCCGCGCCCGGGTATAGGCTGCGCCCGTTTCTTCGGCTGTATAGCCCCTGGTAGCAATCAAAAGTGGACCGAGAGTAACCTGCAAAGCCAACTCTTGCTGAGCACGTTTGGGTGTGTCCGGCAGAGTCCTGAGCAACTCCAGCCCCTTCGTGAGGTGGCTGATCGCCTCGACATGGGCTGAGCGCTGGCTTGCTCGCTGGCCCGCCTGCTGCCAATACGGAATTGCTTGCTTGATGAGCCCTGCCTCGGTGTAGTGATGCGCCACCAGCTCCGGCTGCGCCTCGACGGTCTCGGGAAACTGCTCCGCTAACACTTGCGCAATCTGTTTGTGAAACTGCTGCCGGGTGCTTTTGAGCAATGATTGGTAGGCCGTGTCCTGAATGAGCGCATGCTTGAAGAGATACGTCGCGTGTGGCGGCAGGCCGCGCTGATAGAGCAGCTCGACCTCGACTAACTGCCGCAGTCCCTGCTGTAAGCTGCCCTCGTCTACGGGGGAGACCGCGTGGAGCAACTCGTAGGGTGAGCGTCTCATTTGTAGATCACTGGAGGTTAGTTGCGACTCCAAAAAGCGTCCCACGGTCCCGCTTCACTCAAGAACAAGGCGCGCAGGCGACACACCGCCTCCGCGCCCGCTTCCCCCCAGCGCATGCCCGCCCCTTTGAGCCGCTGCCCAACTACCCGCTTGCACGCCAACTCCACCGGCCCGCTCCCGATCTGCCACCCCTGGGCGCGATACGTCGGATAATCCATGCGCGGCAGGTGATTCTCAACGTACCGCACCGTAGTCTGATAACACTCGCGGGCCGCCGCTGACCGGCCCCGTAAGTCCAGTCCCTGTAACATGGTCCAGACTGCCTGCCCGCCTTGGTGCTTGAGCTGGTGACACCACTGGTGGCCGACCGTCTCCCCGGCATGGGCGTCCACCCCGTGCCAGGCTTTAGCCAAGTCGCTTAGGTATTCCGCCGCGTGGTAGAAATCGAGAATGACCGCGTCCACCTGTGGAAAGTGCGTGCGCAGGCACGCTTCCAACCCATTACCCCCGTCGGACAGCGCAATCACCCGCTCTGCCCGCTCCATCCCGACCGCCACGCCCTGCTCGCGCACGGTCGCCCCCAACTTAGCCATCCGCTCCAGACTTGCCACATAGCGCGCTTGCCACGGCGGCTCCTGCTCCGCCGCTGGGTTTGCCCAGC
>JAYVFX010001229.1:0-2272 GCA_043772795.1 Deltaproteobacteria bacterium | reverse complement strand
CCCTAGCGATCGAACCGTTTACACGTAATTCTGGAAGTGCATCTGCGCTGCTTGGGGGGTTGCAAATGACCTCTGGTGCGGTCGCTTCTGCACTGGTCAGCTATTTTCACAACAGTACTGCCCTGCCGATGGCTGGAATGATGGCGATCTGTGGGATTATCAGTTTCTCGACGTTGCTCACCGGACGTGCAGTGATGCGGAAAAGGGTGGCGGCTGCAGCGTTGGATTTCTCCGCATCGTAAGAGGCTGTGGGGAATGTCTGCAAACTAAAGGGTCCGTCATTGCGAAGTGACATACACAAGAGGAAAGTCAGGGGGCTCATATGCAATTCGGTCTGTTTACGCTGTTTGACTTTTTTCCCGACCGACAAAATGAGGTTGTGTACTACAAAGATACGTTAGACTTTGTGATCCATGCGGAGAAGCTGGGCTTTGACTCCGTGTGGATGGGAGAAGAGCATTTTTACTCGTTTGGTATTTGTCCTAGCCCGCAACTCTTTCTTACCGCGCTCGCACGCGAGACTACCCGCATGCGCCTTGGCAGCGCTATCAGTCTCCTGCCTTTTGAAAACCCTCTCCGAAAGGCCGAAGACTTTGCCATGCTCGACATCCTCAGCGGAGGACGTCTTAATTTTGGTGTCGGACGTGGTGTGATTCCGAAGCACTTCGAGGGGTTCCGCATCCCACCGCAGGAGAGCCAGGCTCGCTACGAGGAGTCGCTCGAAATTATCCGCCGAGCGTGGACGCAGGAGAGCTTCTCATATGAAGGAAAATTTTGGCAGATCCCTGAACTCTCGCTTTCGCCTAAACCGTTGCAAAAACCCCACCCACCGATTTATCGCGGGACCTTGAGTCGGGAAGCGTTTGAGGCCGCGGGCATCGCAGGGGACAACACTTTTGTGGTGCCTTGGCTTACCGCGTCGCATCCTGAGGTCAAGAGTCGGGTAGAGCGGTATCGGACCTTGCTCAAAGAACATCGTCACATAGTGAATAACTCACGAAGTGTTTTCATTTTCTTCCTTTTTATTGATCCGGACTATCGCAGCGCGCTTGCCGAAGGGAAAGAGAGTACTCGTCGTTATGTGGATCTGTTTACCTCGTTTACTCCGCCGGAACTTCTGGGCCAGTTGCGCACTGGTGATCCGCTACGGATGTTTCTGGATCAAGCGAATTCCCTATCTGATAACCTTGAGGAACGCGCTATTGTTGGTACCCCGCAAGACTGTCGCCGACGATTAGCGGAGTTACGTGACGAGTTCGGCATTGAGCATATCGCCTTTTATTTTCATGCCGGTGCCCGAGATATGAACCGTGCTCGTCAGCAGATGGAATTGTTTGCCAAAGAGGTCATGCCGGAGTTCCGTTGATTCCTTAAAACGTAAACTGTCGGAATGGACTGGACCCTTCCTCGCTTTTGAGGGAGAACGTAAGCCCTGAGTTAAGGAACACCAATCAAAAGGAGGATTTTCTATGTCGCTGCGGATACGACAAATTGCCTTGATTGCACGGCAGCTGGCTCCAGTTGTTGATGATATTCATGATGTGTTGGGTCTTGAGGTGGCCTTTCGCGACCCAGCGGTGAAAACATTCGGGCTTGAGAATGCAGTGTTCCCAGTTGGCAATCAATTCCTTGAGGTGGTCTCGCCGATTCGTGAAGGCACGGCAGGCGGGCGCTATCTCGATCGACGGAATGGCGATGGTGGCTACATGGTGATCTGCCAGTGTGATGACCATGCTCCGCGCAAGCGCCACGCAGAGGAACTCGGCATTCGCAAAGCGCTGGAACATGACGAGCCAGAGTTTCGCATCATGCAGCTTCACCCGCGTGACACCGGTGGCTGTTTCTTGGAGATCGATGAGCAGATTGGCGACAACGCTCCTGATGGTGCGTGGATGCCCGCTGGTAAGAATTGGCAATCTGCAGTTCGTGCTGAGGTCGTCTGCGGTATTGCTGCGGCAGAAATCCAGACGCCTGACCCCACAGACCTTGCCACTCGTTGGGGGCAGATAGTGGAACTCCGAGTGAAGGTGGATGCGACAGGGACATCGAGTCTACACTTTGACAATGCCGATGTTCGCTTT
Source organism: Deltaproteobacteria bacterium (assembly GCA_043772795.1). Classification (GTDB taxonomy): domain Bacteria; phylum Desulfobacterota; class Binatia; order Bin18; family Bin18; genus VGTJ01. Next base: position 191 of record JAYVFX010001229.1, on the reverse strand, counting down.
ATCAAAGATACTGATGGTCGTGGTGAGGGACTTGGCGGAGTGGATCTGATCGTTGCGAACCGAGAGCGGTTGCTCGCTGCTGCGGAACGACGTGGGAAACGTGTCTCTGACGATATGGTGAATATCGGCGGCGTACGTTTTCGCCTGGTTGAGAAGTAGAGTTTTGGAGAGACGCGACATGTCGCGTCTCT
>JAYVFX010001228.1:0-2372 GCA_043772795.1 Deltaproteobacteria bacterium | reverse complement strand
GTTCATTCGCTCATCGCGTTTATCACTTTCAATGCGCTCAATATCTCCGCCATTATCATGCTGATTGGCGTCTCAATGGCACTTTATCGTCGCCTCACTGACAGCGGAGCCATTGCGCTACAACGCTTCAGTAATGACATCGCACCGCTCCTTCTGCTCTTTGTGGTTGCAGCGAGCGGATTAGGTCTCACCATTAGCGCGCATTTTATGAACGGCCGTGGATTCCCTTTTATTGCCGCGACGCATGCAGTATCCGTCATGATTCTCCTCCTCTCATTACCGTTCGGTAAGCTCTTTCACATTTTTCAACGCCCTGCCCATATCGGCGTCGGCCTCTACAAACGGGCAGGACAGATGGGTGTCCAGGCTCACTGCGGACGCTGTGGTGAAGCATTCGCGTCACAAATGCATGTCGATGACCTCAAGCAAGTATTTGCTGAGCTCGACATGGACGCTCACCTCGACGGGCCAGTCTCGCATCATCAAGACGTTTGTCCTCCCTGTCGTCGCCGCTTGTTAGCCCTTAACCAGGGCAAGACGATGTCGGGACTGAAGAGTCAATGGACGGGGATAGAAGCGTTGGTGAACCAGGGCAGCGGTGAATTAGAAACTGAATGGGAGAATGGGCGAACAGGCGATTCGGCGCAAGAAATTTCTTCCCCTTCCTTCGTCCACTCACCCACTCGCCTAGTCGCCCCTTCTCGGGTGGATACTCCAGCAACATAGGGAAAGATACAAACAATGGCATTACTCCCGCTCTCCGAAGAAGCGCTCATCGACCGCTACGGTCCTCACCTCAACTACGAACCTCCCGGAGGTTGGCAAAGCAGTGGGGCACCAGATCGTTTAGTCAAGACTCACTGTTGTTTCTGCGGTGTGCAGTGCGGTATCCAACTCAAAGTGCGTGATGAGAAGGTGGTCGGCTTCGAGCCATGGACGGATTTCCCAGTGAACCAAGGAAAGCTCTGTCCGAAAGGGGTGAAGCGGTATCTACAGAACAATCATCCTGATCGGCTTCTCGCCCCACTGGTTCGTACGAACGACGGCTTTCGTGAAGCAGAGTGGGATGAGGTGCTAACGAAGGTGGTCGATAATATGCACCGCATTCAGCAGACCTACGGCAAAGATGCATTCGCGCTCCTTGGTGGTGCCTCGCTAACGAATGAGAAAGCCTATCTGATGGGCAAGTTTGCTCGGGTTGCCTTGGGCACTGCCAACATCGATTACAACGGTCGCTTGTGTATGGTCTCGGCTGGGGCAGGCAACAAGATGGCATTCGGCATCGACCGCGCCGCCAATCCTTGGAGTGATATTCCACTAGCGAAGTGCATCATAGTCGCTGGCAGTAACATTGGTGAGTGCTTTCCGATCCTGACAGATTACGTATGGCGCGCTCGTGACAACGGAGCAAAACTCATTGTTATTGATCCACGGATAACACCGATTGGCCGCACGGCGGATCTGTTCTTGCCGGTCCGCCCAGGACGGGACAGTGCACTGATGAATGGCATCTTGCATGTCATGATCGAGCACGACTGGATCGATCACGAGTTTATCGCCGCGCATACCGTGGACTTTGACAAAGTCTGTGAAGCCGTGGCTACGTATACTCCACAGTACACCGCTGAGATTACTGGTGTCCCAGCTACAAGCATCATCAAAGCCGCCGAGATGTGGGGCGAAGCGCAGACCTCAATGTTGCTGCATGCGCGTGGCATTGAGCACCACACCAAAGGGGTCGAGAACGTTCTCTCCTGTATCAACTTGGTGTTAGCCACCGGACGTATAGGCCGTCCAGGCTGTGGCTATGGTACGATTACCGGTCAAGGCAATGGTCAAGGTGGACGCGAACACGGCCAGCGCTGCAACCAGCTTCCTGGCGGACGCGACATCGAGAATCCACAGCACCGGCAAGAGATCGCCTCGTTTTGGGGAATTAAGGAGCAGGATCTTCCACAAAAGGGACTGACCGCGGTTGAACTGTTCGATGCCATCAACGAAGGAAAAATCAAAGGTCTGCTCTCGATCTCCTTCAACCCGATGGTGTCGTTGCCTGATGCCGCATTAACGCAGTCAGCATTAGAGAAGCTCGAATTCTACGCGGCGATTGAACCATTCATGTCGGAAACTGCGCGACACGCGGATGTCGTGCTCGCCGGGTCGTTACAAGAGGAAGACGAAGGAACTGTCACCAACGGTGAAGCGCGTGTGATCCGCTTGCGGCAGTCGGTCAAGCCGCCCGCCAACGCTCGCGTGGATTGGCACATCATTGTGGAGATCGCGCAACGCTTAGGCAAAGGCGAATACTTTCCCTAAACCCAAGCCGAGGACATGTTTAGCGAATTAAGCCGCGCCTCGGCTGGTGGGCCGAC
>JAYVFX010001227.1:0-5507 GCA_043772795.1 Deltaproteobacteria bacterium | reverse complement strand
TTCTTGCTCCCATTCTTTTTCATACGCTGCGGAGACCAGAATGACACGATGCCCGCGTTTGGCATACTTGGCGAGCGTTCCCCCGGCTTGGTAAGGCATGTCAAAAGGGTCTGGATGAGCACCGAACGCTATAATGATCAATTGGGTTTTGTTGCTAAGATCTTGCACTTTATTTCTCCTCACTTGGATTGACTACTACTGACATGCAAAACCTGCGCCATGTAGATCATTACCCACAAGAGAGTGTCCTCGTAGTTGTCGCAAAAAGAAGACACGTTGCTTCTCATATTGTGCTTCTCCCCGCGTCTACCTTCAGCATTTGGCAAACTCCTTCTCTCGCGTCGTCGCGTCAAGGCAAAATCCTCTGTAGTTGCAACTGTCTAGACCAAGAGCGAACAAGACGAAGGTAAATCTCGCCCGCTTCCTCTGATTTGGTATGTCACTTGCTGTTTATTTTTTGTCTACTGAATACTATAAGAACGAAGGAGAAACCATGCTTTCAACCTTACTGTTAATAGTGTTGGTTTTGCTGCTTGTGGGTGCCCTGCCGACCTATCCCTACAGCCGCAATTGGGGCTATGGGCCAAGTGGCGGGTTAGGATTAGTAATAGCAATTCTGGTTATTCTGTTGTTAATGGGCCGCATCTAAATGAACGACGCTACGAAAGGAGACGGAAAATGGTTGATCGAACACACACCGGCAAACGTTGTCGCACATTGCAACACCTCACTACGCGTGATGGCATGTTGCGCCGCGATACTTATGGAACGATTCGCTATGAGATGGAGAATCTGGACCGTCGTTTGGTATTTGTCGAATGGGAGAATGGCATGAACACTCCCGTGTTTGCGCACGAGATCGAAGTCTGTGTGACAGACAATCGACTCGCGGCGTGACACGGTAACACAACAACGACTGATATTCTCGATAAAGAACGTCAGTCGATCTATTCACTTGCGCCGGTCACGCGATGCCAAACCTGAGCAAGTCGGTGGCCAAACCTTAAGCATTCCTGAAGATCGTTTGGCTTGACGAAATACTGCACAGCTCCGAGGAGATATGCCTGGGTGATATCCTGTTCCGCCGACGACGTTGAAAAAATCACCACAGGAATAGTACAAAGGGCTGGGTCGGTTTTACACTCCCTTAAAACATCAAGCCCGTTCATTCGCGGTAAATTAAGATCAAGAATGATCAGATCTGGACGACCTACGTGTGTGTACGGTTCGTGGCGTCGCAAGAATGAGAGTGCATGTTCTCCTTTCTCAACGACGTGAAGATCGTTACAAAAATTCGCTTCTTGCAATGCCAATCTGGTCAGGTAGGCATCCGCGGGATTATCCTCAACGAGCAGAATATTTAGTAAAGGCATGTTGATGTTCCGTTGCTCATTCGTATTTGCTGCTGTTTGCTCATCCCCCATCATACAACCTCCCCTACCTATATCACTGACTCAAGCTCAGATTGTCGGTGACCCACGCAGATAAAATCACAGACTCCGGTTTATGTAGCAAAAAGTAGGCCTAAAAGGGCTGCCCGAATAATCGTCCACGGACGATCTTGTACACTCAGAGTGACAAAGCTGCGGTACCAATCTGGTATGGTTCAATTTAGTACTTCCGCAATTTCGACGGGAAACACGTAGAGTGCAGTGTCTATTGATATGCCTTTGTAGGGGGAGGGAAAATGCCAACTCAAAAGAGAGGGCTCTGAAGATCCTTACTAGTTCGTCGCAACAATACTGCCCACGAATTTCACCATTTGGATGATCTGTCGTGTGCACGTTAACGTATAGACGGCCTTCTTGTAGAGCGGTCAGTTGCTCAGCCGTGAGTACTGTTACGGGCACGACCACGTTGTTGGTCCACCGTTGAGCGGAATGATAATGGAACCGGCAACTCCCGCTGGAGCAAGATGGATATGCGCAGCGTTCACATTTTTTGTATTGGTAGTGGTGACCGTACATGTCAAGGAATTATCTGAGTTCAGGGTAAGTGTGGTCTCACCTGTTGCCGAGGTCTTTACCAGCGGAGTTTCCTGCGATCCGTTTAAGTGAGCAACGAACCGAGTGAGGGTTGCTGGGGCATCAGACGTATCAGTAATGATAAATCCTTGAGAACTCGGAACAAAACCCAAATTCAAATTGGTTGGTGATGTCCCCTGAGCAGAGGTGAGCTGGACATTATTGAGTTGAACCTCGTTATTTGTAGGATTAATCGAACAGGTGGAACCGCTCAAGTTAAGGCCAGTCAAGAAACTCGTGTTCCCGGGACGGACTACGTACACGTTGTGATCAATCACTGTGCGTTCTTTATCACCAAAAAAATCGTCAAATGCGTCGGTCGAGCGTGCATCGACACCAATCAGATGAGGACCAGGAGAAAGATCAGAGAAATTGACTAACATACCGAAACCGGTGTTATCTGGGGCACCTGGAATCGCGTCATCGACATCTTTACGACCGGTACAGCACGCCAGTCGTTGATCAACAGTCACACCGTCTACTCTCAGTTTGACTCGAACATCTTTATTCCCACGTACGAATGACCAGCCGGAGACGAGTCCAATGCCTCGACCGTTTGGCTTTGTACTGGGTTTTCCAGCACTGTCGGTACATCGTCCCCGGCGCTAGCGAAAGAGGGAATTAGCACACACTAGTGTGGCTAAAGCGCTCATCCAAGTTTTGTGTCTCATAGACTTCCTCCTAGAAAATATTGTTGACGTCCTCAGGGTCAGCAATCTCAGTGCCAACTGAAACAGCCAGAAAACTGCTACGTTTTCGAAAACCAGGTTGGCACGAAGTCTCTAGTGTAGTGTTTTCATCTCTACTCCTGATGTGAATCTCCTACATCCCGACATTGGCATGATTATCGCTCGACACTGACGCCCCAAACTCAAGCTATACATCAGACTCAGTTTGTTGCGTTGCGAGTCCGCTTCACTAGGGATTGGCTACGACTTTGCAAGAGCCCGATGTGAAAACCCCGCTCTGAATTTGGCAAAAGAAATGTGAAACCGGGATATGAAACCAGAAACAATCTCTACAGTCTCATGTATGATTTGTGGGAGACACACGTTCGCAATGATTTGTGCTGCAGACGAAGTTGCAGCGCAGCTACAATATTTGCGTCTGTTCCATCGTCGTCGTCTACAACCGGTTTCCAACAGTAAACAATCCGGAGAGGTATTAGCTGATCGCGCGACATTTACGCAGGATTATGTAACCGATATCGTTGCCTGTACGGACTGTGGTTTAGTATTCCGCACTCCACATCCATCCGCTGAGGCCATTACTGACGCGTACGAGCACGATCATTACGGCCAGGCTCGCCTCGCTTCTCTGTTTGCTGCGCAACTCCACTCGTATCGTCCTAAGGCGCGTTCTTTAGGACGATGGCTTCCTACTGATCGTAAGATACGGATCGTTGAAATTGGCAGTTTTGTTGGGGGGTTTCTCGCAGCCGGACAAGAACGCGGCTGGGAGATGTTAGGAGTTGATCCGGGGTTCGAGGTTAGTGCGTTTTGTTGGGAAAAGGGTTTGTCTGTCTTTCGTGGCACGCTGGCGGAAATGCCGATAAAGGTAAATTCTGTCGATTGTATTGCAATATGGAATACGTTTGATCAGCTCCCTGATCCGCTGGTGACCCTCTCTACTGTTTGTCGGTTACTACGGCCTGGTGGCATTCTTATCCTCCGTATTCCTAATGGCGAATGCTTTCGCTGGGCAGTTGCACAGTTGCGAACCCTGTCAGGGCCGTTGACGATGTGGTTGCGTGCCACCTTGGCCTGGAACAATCTGCTCGCGTTTCCTTATTTGTATGGGTATTCCATGCGGACCCTTGACCACCTGCTTAAGTCCTATGGCTTTACGCAAATCGCGGTTCGGGGTGACACTCTCATTCAACTCGCAGATCAGCAGACGAAACCGTGGGCGATTGTCGAAGAGAGAGTACTCAAGTCTTTCTGTGCGTTGGCTACGACCGTTGAGCAATATCGTCCGAAGAGCCAGATGAAGATGACCCCATGGCTTGATGTGTATTATCGACAAGCGCTTGTTTCTGAAACAGTGGAACAGCCCGGCCTCAACGTTTCACCGCTATGGGCAGCACCTGTGGGCTCGTAAATTGATAACTTGCGCTTTTTCATGTTTCCCGTGCCTGTTACACGTCTTCTTATCGCTAAGAGCCTCGAACTGTGAGCTTTTCTTTACTACAGGTGTGACGAAAGCAACACACTATCATGCAGAACATCTGTACATCCCCCCTTCGCTACGACAATCCTGTTGGCATCTGACTTGCTGTCTCTGCTGTGTAGTTAATGAGAAGCAACACTGTTGGTGAGATAAGCGGCACAGTAGTACGCAAAATTCTGCCGGTCTTTCAATGCCGAAAAACGGAGTGTGTTATGCATATCTATAAGGAATGGCGGATAGTTTGTATTGTGGAAATGTTACTCATCGTGCTCAGCCTTACCTTTCTGGCACAACAAAGCTGGAGTGATCAATCAGCCGGATATAGGGACAGAATCAATCAGTTGGGGCGAGCAACGACTGGGTCCGATAACGAACGTATCCCCTTATCAAGGTAAGTGACTAGCAGTCAAAAACGTACGAGCCGAGAACCGATCTGACACGAAGGAGTTATAGAGGTATGGCAGAACACAAGAAACGAGGATTCGCTACGATGAATCCTGAAAAACGACGGGCAATCGCGCAACAGGGAGGACGGGCCGCCCACGAAAAAGGGGTGGCGCACGAATTTTCAAGAGAAGAGGCGCAGAAAGCCGGAGAACGCGGGGGGCTGGTGGTGAGCCAAAATCGAGCGCACATGGCGGAGATTGGTCGTAAAGGTGCGCGGAGTGCCACGCGAGGTGCGCTTTCTACAACCGATGAACCAGTGACTACGCCTAAGGAGCAGCATAGCCCTCAATCAGACACAGTGAGCAGATCAGAGTGGGGAAACAATGCCGAGGTTGACAGCGAGACGGTCCTGTGACAATCGGATCTTGAATAAGTAACTATTTGTTTTATCACTCATCGGAGGAATGATGTTATGGAGAATGTCGCAGGCTATCGTGTAGAGCATGATAGTATGGGTGAGGTACTAGTACCGAGCGACGCTTACTATGCAGCGCAGACTGTTCGTACCAGAGAGAATTTCCCTATCTCAGGTCTCCGCTTCAGTAGAACCTTTCTGTGGGCGTTGGGGCTCGTCAAAGCCGCGGCCGCACATACCAACGTTACGTTGGGACTCCTTGATTGTCCGCGGGGGACGGCGATAGCGCAGGCAGCGATTGAGGTTGCCGAGGGACGATTCGACAATGAGTTTGTCGTTGATGTATTTCAGAGCGGCTCTGGAACCTCCACCCACATGAACGCAAACGAGGTCATTGCCACGCGTGCAGCCGAGCTGTTAGGCGGAGTGTGGGGGGACGAAAATTGCAGGGCCGAAGGAGCAAAGTGTCGGACCAAACGTGTTGATTTTTGTTCCGGCGTAAGAAGCGGACG
>JAYVFX010001226.1:0-3706 GCA_043772795.1 Deltaproteobacteria bacterium | reverse complement strand
CATCAGTCCGTCGGAAAAAGAATCTGCAGTGCCTTCCCCACTATGGGCAGTTCCCGGCAGAGTCGACGCTCTCCTGTGCCGGAAACGCTGTGTTTATTCCGGCCTCCATCGGTATCATTCCCACAGCTTCGCGCTAGCGAGGTCAGCACCTTCGCGTAAGGTGCGCAGTTTGGCCCAGACCACACTGTCTGCGACGACTTGTAATCCAGCAACAGTACTGAACCCACAGTCCACTCCGGCAATGACGCGGCTGCGGTTGCCGACCGCTTCTACTGTCTGCAGAATGCGATTGGCCACGACTTGCGGATGCTCGACGTAATTGGTCTTGGGATCGATGACTCCTGGAATCACGACCATGTTGTCTGGCAACGGATATTGCTTGAACACGGCGTATTCGTGTTGATGGCGTGGATTCGCGAGTTCGACGGACAGCGCACCAACCTTGGCTTGATAAAGAATCGGTAAAATCTTTTCCAGGGCGATGTCATGCACATGTGGTGACTCTAGGTTCGCCCAACAGGTGTGCAACCGAATACGCTCGGCGGGAATGTTCGCCGTTGCCAGATTGATCGCAGCGACATTGGATTCCACTACTTTCTGAAACTTCTGGAGAGATAGGTGTTGAAAAAACCAGGCATGATCGCAGGCTAAGTCTGGTGCATCGATTTGTAAGATCAAGCCTTTGGCGTGGATCAGTTCGTATTCCTTCTTCAGTTGCTTGGCTACAGCTAACACATAGTTTTCATGCGAGTCGTAGTAAGCATTGAGCAGATAGGTCGCGACCATACCGGGTGAGACCGCAGTCATAAACCGGTCGGTAAATTGTTGCGGCTGAGCCTGGGCGCAACGGAGAAAGAGGTCACATTCCTGAGTGGCGGCGCTGAGGTCGGTATATTCAATTTCCGCTATCGCTTGGGGCGTGGTGAATGTGGCAGCAACCGTGACCTGCGCCATGCGCTGTTGCCACAACTCGGCAAAGTCGGGAAAGTCAACAAAATCGCGCCACGGTGGTCGTGTTGCCCCACCACCAAACCCTGTCATGCGCTGGGTCACGTAGCCTGCGAAACCGGAGCGCGGCTGTTCACCGTCATTGCCGATATCAATGCCTGCGGCGAGTTGTTTGTCGATCATGTCTTTCACTGCGGCCTCGGTCAGGCGGTCGAATTCCTCTGTGTCGATGTGTTCTCCGCGCTCTTGGTGAATCAATAGATCCAAGAGTGGACGTGGGCGTGGCAAACTGCCGGTATGGGTAGTAAGAATGCGTTGTTGGCTGTGTTGCATCATGTGCTCCTATGAATGTCGAATTTAATCTCTCTCTGTTAGTCTTTCCATCCCGGCGCGAGCAATGCTAGATCGCTTCCCACTTGCAGGCCAAATTCTGCCAATCTGACTCGGAACTCCTCAACTGTTTCGTGCTTGACGAGAAAGGTCTGGCGACCAAGCCGCCCGCACAGGTATGGTTGCAAGAGGGTGCTGCCGCCAATGGCGCGGGCTACTTCCAGGTCGGTCACTTGCAGCACGAGATCTGTTGCAACTGCCACAGTAGTCGGCAGTGTACGCACTCCCGCCCAGGCACGAATCGCGACGAAGAGCAACGAAGGAAGGTCGTGTTGCAAGCGTCGTTTCAGGTTGTCGAGCAGGCTCTCTGCGGTCCAGCCCGCGCTCACGGCTTTTTGTATACTCTGCCGCGTAATGCGCCACTGATCACTATTTTCGGTGTCTACCTCCGCCCAAGCGGCCAGCTCGCTCGCTACGAGTAGGTCAGCACGCTTTTGCTCGACTTGAACACTGCCGTCCTCTGACACATTCAGACATTTCACTGATGGTGATAAATAATCCACCGTCCGACTTGCCTGCGCAGAAAGAACTTTGCCGCGTTGTTGGCATGAGAGCCGAATATAACGCTCACCCACAGCTACGCCGACATCAGGTTTCCGTGCTAACTCCGCGTCCCGTGTCTGTTGGTCGGCAAATTCCAATACGTTGACGGTGCGGTACAGTGAGAGTTGTTCACGACGTGCCGCCCAGTCGGACAGGGTTTGTTTGATATTCTCTGGCAGGGGATAGTCGCAGCCGCGACTCAAGGTATCAACCAGCGTGTTTGGCGTGATTCCTGATTCCAACGCGGCACCGTCTCTCGTGTCAGGTGATACAACGCGGTCGCTCCAGTCGACGGCTTCCGCGCTGCAATACGTTCGATAAATGCCAGTCGTGGTGCTGAAGCGCGGTCAAGGTATACGACCACATCGAAGTTTGGTTGTACGACCCAACACGGCCCATCTGGAGCAACTGTGAGGAGCGCTTCGGTCGACGTTTCGCCCGGAGTGCGAGACGCATCATACCACACCGAGCGTCCTAACGAAGTAAGACGAAACAAGGCGGGTTCATCTGTTTTCCCGCTAGCCGCACGTGCTAGAGTGACTAACCCGAGGTGATACAGTGGACCTGTCATTGCATGAGTAATCCATTCCTGTTCGGTGACGCGCCAGCGACTATGATTCTTCTTCTGCCACTCAGCACGGTGTTTGGCTTCCTCTTCAGGTTTCGTCCCATAGGCTGGAGAGAAGCCGTAGAAATAGAGCAGCGAAAAATTGTCGCCAATACGTTCGTATATTGCTTCTGAAAGATCACTGAGGCGATACCAAGCCGAGGCGTTCGGTAATGCTGCGAGCGCCATAAGCAACGCGGCTCGTATGGTGGGAAACTTAGTGTGAGAAGACGGTTCGTCGTCCTCAAAATACATTCCTTGCGGCGTGTATTCGGCCCACTGCTTGAGGGAACGATAGCCGTTGATCCAGGCGGTCGCTTGCGTGTTATATGACGCTTCAAAAAGAGTGTTCGCCTGCGGATTCACCTCAAGGCCATTGAGATCTGGTCGACTTTGCAAGAAGCCTGCACTCTGTATCAATTTGAAGAAAAACAGTGTCGCCTGTGGCAATGGTGTATCTGCGGCGTTTTCTAGCGCGCTTTCCCATCCCAGCGCTTTGGTTAACTTGGTGAGAAATGGCTTTGCTAGTCGTCCTTTGCTGGTGATGTCGATGCGCCCGAGTTTCCGTAGCGTCTCTACCATCGACACGAAGCGCAGGACAACCTCTGCTGGTTGTAACGATATGCCCGACTCTCCTGCGTTGGCGACAGGTTTCAATGACAACTCTACGGGCGGCGTCACCTCCACTCGAGCGAGGAGCCTTTGGTCGGAGAACACCTCTGGACGATAGTGATATTGGTCCATCTGCGCTTCGCGGGCATAGCCGTAGATCTGGTCCCACTCGCGTGCCAGCACTAGCCCCTTCCTGAGGAGGCTATTGAGTGCGCCATACAGGGGGTCATTGTCGCGATGGTATCCGTAGGCGTATCGCCGGTCCGGGACTGGTAGAGGAAGCCCCAACATAAAGAGCTCGATGGCAAACTCCTCGGTGGGCGCGATCTGACCGTGACGTTTGAGTAATCCCAACCCTGCACGCTCGAACGGCGAGAGGCTATTAACCACGGCCTGAACTGTGGAGGGGGTCGCGAGTCCGCCCACGATCGCTTTTGCACAGGCGTCTTTGCTGAGTTTGCTTGAGTCTTTCGCCCACACCCGCGCCATCTGTTTGATGATATCTGCGTTAGTACTTGTCAAGAAATAACCTACCGATTTGGTTATCGGGTGCCACTGCTGGCTTGTCCAGCAGTGCAGTATAGCCGGGAAGTTATTTCTTGACAG
>JAYVFX010001225.1:0-2619 GCA_043772795.1 Deltaproteobacteria bacterium | reverse complement strand
GGAGCCACTCTGTCTTCAGTTTCAATTCGGTGACCCGCCCAGTAATTCCATAGGCGGCCTTCGAAACTTTCCGAATCGATTCTATTTGAGTAATGATCGTGTGAGTCGGTCGCTCAATAACGACCCACCCACCAGGCGTGATTTGCTCATAGACTGCGTCGAGAGCGAGTAATGTTCTGTCCTCTGCCGGTGATTCATCAGATTTGGATTGTTTAATTCTCGAGGCTTCGAATAATGGCCACTCCACTGTCTCGACCGGTACACCATTATTATTGGGGACGGGTTTGAGTGGGGCGTTGTGACCAAAAGGTGAGGCGGATACGCGGAATGCATGCACTTCAACCTTGCTCTGCTCAGTTACGTTCGCATTCTTCATCGCGACGTATAAAGAGCGGCCCACGTCCCGGCGCAAATGCGAGGCAATGTGCGAGGCTATATGCGGAGCAATGTGCGGAGCAGTATCTCCTCTTGTTTCATTAAACAATGTCGAAACGCTACGCTTTAGGTCCGCAGGTCCGAATGGGTGGAGCGCCGGCCGCTTGGCGAGCGGCTCAAGTAAACTAGCAAGTTCGATTGTAGGAGCCGCCTTACTTGGCGCGTAGGCTAGCCCTGCCGTTTGGGGGACCTTCCCTTCAGCGTCGCGGGTTTGTAGGGTGACCTTGGTACGTTTATTTTCTTCCTCCATTTTGACGCTCTGAACCCTCAAAGGTTCCTGAGAGTTCGGCCTGGAAACCACGACAATCAGCCGATCGTTAGGCCTCAGATTGGTGGCAGTACCCTCAAAGTACAGGACCGGCGTGCATTCGGTGATGAGCTGCGGACGTGTTCTGCGGGGCACAAGATCGTTCCAATCGGGGCGCGCATGGAGCTCTTCTATAGTCTCAAAAGTTTGGGGCAGTTCACCAGGCTCGGGGATCGTTTGGGCACGCACTCCGGCCGGAATAACTGTCTCAGCCGGAGTGCTCGACTCCATCCCTGGCTGCGCAACGGGGTCATGCGCCTTCTCAATCGTGTACGCAAGAAAAGCACTCGCTGCGACACCTGGACGCGGTTTGTAGCCGACCAGGTAAGCCAGTTCAAAGATCGACCGACGATGCACCGCTGTTCGGAGATAGCCCTCGTTTGCGATGCGTTCTTGATAAAACGTCAAGACGTCAGCAACCGTGGCCCAGGCATCAAGAAAGGCCATCACAGGATCGTTCGAAGAGCGAGTCCTCAGGCGGCGTAGCGCGGGATACTTCCCTTTGCTCAATGCAGCTGCCATTGCAGCAAAGAAAGACTGATGGGAACCGATGCGATAGGATAGGGCGCTAAGCCCCGAACGGTTCTCGGGTGGCTTCATCAGTGATGACTGATCAGCCGTACAGTGAGCGTGGTCCGGTGTCATCGCCCTCCTCGCGTTTCCACCTGGATCGTGCCATGCTCCGGGAAACTCGGATCATTGTCCAATCTCGCGATTTCCAGCGGAGCAATCCTTAGGACGCCCGTTTGCAATTCATTCCCAGCACCTTCAAACAATCGCTCATATGTCCTGACCATGACACTCTCCACGCCTTCCACGGCCTTGATCGCTGCGATCAGCCGACTCAGATAGACGCTCTGGCCAAAGCTCAATGCATCAGGATGGAAGAAACCTGGGCGGCCGTTTGTCCGGATTCGATTGCTCAGGATATCCAACACAGCCACTTTCACCTGGCCTCGCAGGTATTGTGGGAGAATCGTCACGAGAAGGTCTATCGCAAGCGGGACATGGTGTGCGCCGATCACGCTGACCTCGTGACCGATTCGTCGGTACTGCTCCAGCTTGAGCCTGACATCTTTCAATAACCCCTCCGACGGCTCTGCCGTGCCTTTTGCATCGATTGCCACCTGCACGAGATTCCCCATCCCTGTCCAGCGAAGACTCGCCGCTGCACGCTGGACCCGCAGGTCGCCGTCTTCTGCCAACCTCGCATAGTCGTCGGCAGTGATGGCCCGCTCTCGTTTCGTACGAAAAGCATAGGGCGCTAAGAGCATCGCGTCTTCCATTGACTCAGATGGTATGGCGCCTGTCGCAGGCAGAGGGTTTCGAACCTCTAGGCCATGGCCATTGAGAGATTCTTGTCTCGTGACCATAGTCAAAATGGTCTCCGGTCCGACCATGCCCGTGAGGCCGTTTCCCACCCGGTAACGGGCCCAGAAAGTGGTACCGGGCTCAACGGCACGTCCCAGATCGTCGTTGCCAAAACGCAAGTTGGCTTCTCCATTGTTTTCGATCTCCACGACGAAGTGCGCATCTGAGCCAGTGCTCGCGATGAGGTCTGGCTTGGGGTCCCACTGCACACCCTCCATTGCATTGAGCCGCTCCCAGTCCACTTTCGAAGGGAAGCCGCCCTTCGGCCGACTCACGCTACGCAATGTTGAAATGTGCGGCAACGCTTTCCGCGGATCTTGCTGCAGCAACGTCGTCGCGGACTTGGGAGAGTCCGACAGTGGTTGTCTGAAAGTTAATGGACCTTGGGCAAGGCGAGGATTGAACCGGCGGGATACGACCCGGTGCTCACCCGGTCGTCCTTCTCCGAGGCAACAGGGTTCACTATCTTGCTCCAACACCGTGCCGACGTCTTCAAGATCAACCCG
>JAYVFX010001224.1:0-4531 GCA_043772795.1 Deltaproteobacteria bacterium | reverse complement strand
GCCACCGCTTACGTTACGCTATGCGCGAGTGTCACTCACTCAGCAGCTCAAACGCTTGATGCTTGACGGGCTCGGCTACGGTTTGGCATTAGAGGGGCTTGCTGCCATTGATCGCGCAACTCCGAGTGCTTGAAGATGAGGAGAGGGGCAGGATGAGGGACGAAGGGATTGTCTGTTCCGCGCATTACCCTCACCCTCACCCTCCGGGAGAGGGAATTCTGCCCGCCCCTTTGCCCAACGTCAAAATTTGAGCCGAACACTATGGGGAAAAGGGGGGCAGGGGCGATTTCACAGAAAGTTCCGTGTCTGAATGTTCTGTGGCCTGATGTGCATGCCCTACTTCGGTGACGCTTATCGTCCAACAAACCGGCCTGGGCGTCGTTCCGCCACAGCGCGGACTCCTTCCTTATGGTCGTCGGTCTTTTGTAGCCAGGACTGTTCTCGGAACTCGTGATCCGTGGTTGCCTTGACTGCGGCAGCCAGCCCGGCACGCATGGTGACCCGCGTGGATTGGACGGCTAAGGGCGCATTGGCGGCAATCTCTTTGGCCAGCTCGACAGCGGCAGCGCGCACCTGGTCTTGCGCCGTCAGCACTTCCCCTAACCCCCATGCCATGGCCTCTTCGCCACTTATCCGTCGACCCGTATAGAAGAGGAGGCTCGCGCGTTGCGATCCAATCAGCCGAGGCAGCGTGTGCGTCAATCCGAAGCCGGGATGAAAGCCCAGCGAGACGAAGTTAGCGGAGAAACGGGTCTCTGGGCATAACACCCGGAAGTCGGGAACCAGCGCCAGCCCAAAACCGCCGCCAATGGCAGCCCCTTGAATCGCACCAACTGTTGGTTTGCGACAGGCAAAGAGGCGTACCGCTGCGGTATACAACGGATTGCCTTTCTCGACACTGCGGTCCAGTCCGCTCTCTGCCGCCGGATTATGAAAATTTGCGCCCGCGCAGAAATGCTTGCCTTCTGCCGCCAGCACGATCGCACGGCACGCGGCATCGTTATCCAACGCCTCGAACGCCTCGGCAAGAGAATGAATGAGGGCAACGTCAAAAAAATTGTTCGGCCCACGCCGAATCTCGACGGTTGCAATGTGGTCCGCAAGTGTGACGGCAACGTCTCCATATTGTGTTTGCATGGCAGCTCTCCTTTTTGTCTCTTTCTCCTCGGTGACTAAGTCCAACTCGGACACTCCCACCTTGTGCCTGATCGCCAGGAATTGTCTAGGCGCGGTGAGAGGGCCGTGGATTTTTACTCCTGGTGCGCAGGTGAGGAAGTAGACGAATCCCTTGTGATTCGACTGAGATCGTACTCGCTTTCCTCTCTCAACGGCTATAAAACGTCCAAGCGTAACCCCTAAGCAAAAAAAGAGAAGGGATGTCTTGATGACCGAATATCAATTGCCGGAGGCGTTCCAAGATCTCACTCCATACCTCGCATGGTCTTTACCTACAGAACGTGAGCGGAGTACCAAACGTCAGGTGAGTACGATGGCGGAGATTACCTCATTTTATCAGGCGATGTTGCCGAGAATGGAGAAGGTCCTGCCATATTTGGCGCAGTTTCCACCCGACGGTGTCCCGGCGGACGTACAGAGGCTGTTCTACCTCGCACTAGCGTTGGCTGAGGTCGCGCCTGCAGTGGAGAACTTCGGCCAGCCGAGCGTCGTTGAAGGGTACGATGTTGCTCGGTTTATTTCAGTTCACGACTAAACACACAGACATCTAAAGGAGAGAAACCCATGGCTGCTGGCGCACAAATGTCGCATCACAATAAGTGGCATGATCGCTACCCAGAGTTGGGAACCGGTCCGATCCCAATCGAGCCCTACGTTTCGCGGGAATATTTCGAAAAAGAGCGTGACCGCATTTTTCGCAAAGTCTGGCTGAATATCGGTCGGGTGGAACAGATTCCCCAGCCTGGTGACTATTTCGTCAAGGACTTGGCGATGTGTAACACCTCGATTCTCGTCGTCCGTGGTAAAGGTGGCGCGATCCGTGCTTTTCACAACATGTGCTCGCATCGCGGTAATCAACTGGTGTGGGACCAAAAGGGAACCTGCCAATTGTTCACCTGCAAATTCCACGGTTGGGCGTATGGATTGGATGGCTCGCTCCGACACATTACCGACGAGGACAACTTTTTCGGCCTGAAGAAAGAAACTCTGGGCATGACCCCGGTCTCGGTTGACACCTGGGAGGGATTCATCTTTATCAATATGGACCCGAATCCCAAGCAGACGTTGCAGGAATACTTGGGAGAAGAACTGCGGACCAGCATCAAAGGCTATCCCTTTGAGGGGATTTCAGACAACTGCTTTTCTTGGCACACCGACGTGAATGCCAACTGGAAGGTCGCCAAAGATGTGTTCCAAGAGGTGTACCACATCTCCACCCTGCATCGCCGAATCATTGGCGATGTGTTTGCGAGTCAAGCAAATCCCTATGCGAACGCGCTCGACTTTACCCTTTTTCCCCCGCACGGCCGGATTTCGCTGTCGGCGAATCCTAACCGGAAGCCCACGCCTGTTGAGTCATTGGCGCAACGATTTGGTTCTGTGGTGCTGCAACAGAACAACAGCTCGGAGAAGCTACCGACAGGAGTGAATCCTACGCGGTACCCGAATTGGTCGTTTGACGGTATTGCCCTTTTCCCGAACTGTCTCATCTACGTTTCGAACGGGACGTATCTCACGCACATTTTTTGGCCGTTGGCGGAAAACCGGACGCGCTGGGAAATCCGTACCTATTCGCCGAAGGCGAAAACGCTGGCTGGGCGATTCAGCCAGGAATACGGAAAAGTCTCTTTTCGTGACACGCTGTTAGAAGATGGCAGTACTTTAGAGCGAACCCAAGCCATGCTGGCATCAGGGGCGAAGAAGGAAATCCAATTGCAAGACGAGGAGTTGCTCATCCGCCAACATCACTACGTGACAGAAACGTATCTCAACGCGTAGCGAGCCGCTAGGTAGGGCCGTTTCACTCGTCATCCGGCTGAGCTTGCCGAGGAAGCGCGAGGAATAAAGATGGCAAAAAAAGTTACACAGATGTTTGGCATTGAGTATCCGATTTTTGCCTTTACGCATTGCCGGGATGTGGTCGTCGCGGTGAGTAAGGCTGGCGGACTCGGGGTGCTCGGCGCAGCGCTCCATAGCGACGAGCGGCTGGAGATGGATCTGCAATGGATCGATGAACAGTTGGGCGATATTCCCTATGGTGTTGATTTGATGATGCCGTCGAATTATGTGGGTGCAGAAAAAGGCGGGCTTGATCAACAATCCCTCAAAGCGCTTATTCCGGACCAACATAAACAATTTCTCGATACCTTACTGGCAGAGGCTGGGGTGCCTGAGTTGTCAGAACATCTCACTTCGTCCAAGAAGGAACGCGGTCTGCGGTTTTCTCAGAAGCAAGCACAAGGCATTGTTGACATTGCGTTTGCGCATAAACCCAAGTTCTTGGTCAGTGCGCTTGGTACTCCGCCTGACTGGGTGACGCAGGCAGCCCATGAGCGGGGCTTGTATGTAGGCGCCCTCGCCGGCAAGCGAAAGCATGCGGAACGGCACAAGGCTGCTGGCGTGGATGTGATTATTGCGCAATCGTATGAAGCCGGTGGTCATACTGGTGATATTGGCGGCATGGTACTCATCCCAGAAATTGTTGATGCCGTCGCGCCTGTTCCCGTGCTCGGCGCAGGCGGGATTGGCAGTGGACGCCAGATGGCGGCTGCTTTAGCGTTGGGTGCACAAGGAGTGTGGTGTGGCTCGGTTTGGTTGACCACTGTGGAGTCAGAACTGGATCGAAACGCCAGGGAAAAACTTTTGGCCGCTGGTACAGAAGATACAGTGCGGACCAAAGCAATGACCGGAAAATATACCCGCTTTTTACGCTCACAATGGACCGACGCCTGGGAGCGTCCAGATACGCCCGAGCCGCTCAAGACGCCGCTCCAGAGCGTACTGGTGTATGAGTACCTGCGGCGGATTGATCATGCGATGAAGGCTCCTGGCGTTACGCCGGAGTCTGGCGCGTATCAGCTCTATACCTATCCTGTGGGCCAAGGCATTGGCGCGCAAAACACGAGCCGCTCCGCACGTGAGATTGTACGGAAAATGATCGAGGGCTACGTTGACGCGGTTGCGCGTTTGCAGGAGCAGGTGGAAGGGTAGAGGTAAAGAGTCTACCCGTCGTATACGGTCCCCTAGTTACGAACCACTCAGTGACGTTGGTGTGGGAACAGCTCTGTCAATGGAATAGACGATGCGGAAGAAATACCAACGGTGCAAGTGTGAGAAGTGCATAGACCAGGAGCAACGTTACGACGAGGGTGAAGCGAGTCTCAGGACGGGAGAACCCGCAATACGCAACCGTGGCGATCGTAATGGCATTGAGCGACCCAGCGAAGAGAAACAAGGCAGTGATGGTAGGTGGCATGTGGGAGCACGAAAATTGTCTTATGCAGCGAGCGGGAGCTGATCCTGTTTTTGTTCCGCCTTGCGTTCCACCGCAAAGAGCGTGCGACGGGTCGCTTGC
>JAYVFX010001223.1:0-3660 GCA_043772795.1 Deltaproteobacteria bacterium | reverse complement strand
TGCGCTACTTAGCGGAGCATGCGGACCAGTTAGTGAGTAAAGATGAATTGTGGCAGGCCGTCTGGCCAGAGGTTACGGTCAGCGATGACGTGCTCACCGCATGTATCCGTGACATTCGTAAGGCACTAGGAGACAATGCCCAAGCCCCCCAATTTATCGAGACCGTGCATCGGCGAGGCTACCGCTTTATTGCCCCACTCAGCACCACCGCTCCGCTCGTTCAAAGTTCCACGTTCAAAATTTCAAGTTCCCACTCCCCAATCCGCATTCCGCAATCTGCAATTAACCTGGTCGGTCGAGAACCCGAACTCACACAACTACACAGTTGGTTAGGCAAGGCGCTCAGCGGTGAACGCCAGATTGTCTTTGTCACTGGCGAGCCCGGGATTGGCAAGACGACGCTCGTCGAAGCCTTTCTCGCAGGGATCAGGGGACAGGGGTTAGGGAACAGTGGCCCCGCCTCAACCGACCCCCAATCCCTGGCCCCCGACCCCTCGCTTGGTCGGGGGCAGTGCATCGAACAGTACGGAGC
This sequence comes from Deltaproteobacteria bacterium, assembly GCA_043772795.1. GTDB lineage: Bacteria > Desulfobacterota > Binatia > Bin18 > Bin18 > VGTJ01. The sequence goes on along the minus strand of JAYVFX010001223.1, from coordinate 3,128 downwards.
CGGCGAACCCTATATGCCGATCCTGGAGGCATTCGGGCGATTGTGTCGCGAGCCCGCTGGGGAACGTCTCATTGCGATACTCCACCACCATGCCCCAACGTGGCTGGTACAGATGCCGGCGTTGTTGAACGCGACGGAGCTGGAAGTGCTGCGACGACAAGCGTCCGGGGCCACCCAGCAGCGGATGCTCCGCGAGGTGGCCGAAGCGGTCGAGGCCATGACTGCCGAGCACCCGCTGGTCTTGTGGCTGGAAGATTTACACTGGAGTGATCCCTCGACGGTGACACTCCTCTCCCTCTTAGCCCGCCGCCAAGACCCCGCACGATTGTTGCTGATCGGCACCTATCGGCCGGAGGAACTGCAGGCTACGAGCCATCCGCTCCATGACCTGCTCCAAGACTTGCTCGCTCATCAGCGCTGTCACGGGCTCCCGTTATCCCTTCTTACCGAAGCCGCGGTCGCAGAATATGTCCAGACTCGCTTCCCAGGGAATATGACACCTCTGAGTTTCGCACCCACGTTACACCAGCAGACCGAAGGACAGCCGTTCTTTCTCAACAGTATGCTCAACGATCTGATCGCCCGTCAGGTTCTGGCAGAGGTAGAGGGCACCTGGATACTGACGCAGGACTTGGCGACAGTGACAGCCCAGGTGCCGGAGAGTGTGCAGCAATTAATAGCGCGACAACAAGCCCGTCTCCAGCCTATGGAACAACGTGTCCTGGAGGCAGCGAGTCTGGCCGGGCAAGAGTTTGCGGTGGCAGCAGTCGCCGCCGCTCTCGCCACTGATGTGATCGAGGTAGGGGATCAATGTGCACAATTGGCACGGCGACAACAGTTTCTCCAGCCAGCGGGAGTGGCCGAGTGGCCCGATAGTACCATCACAACGCGTTATCACTTTCAGCATGCGCTCTATCAGCAGCTGTGGCATGAACGTATCAGTATCGAACGTCGCCAGCAGTGGCATTTGCGGATAGGGGAGCGGCTGGAAGCCGCCTACGGCAAGCGGGCGCAGGAGATCGCCACCGAACTCGCCGTACATTTTGAGCAGGGACGAGACTATGGCAAAGCGCTCCACTACCTGCAACAGGCAGGAAGGAATGCCGTACGGCGCTCGGCTTACGAAGAAGCGATCAGCCATCTCACCAGGGGACTAGAGTTGCTCAAGACTTTGCCGGACACGCCCGCGCGCGTCCAGCTCGAACTTACGCTACAACTCGCCCTGGGCACTCCGCTGGTAGCCACGAAAAGCTGGGCTTCCCCAGAAGTGGAACGACACTACATCCAGGCGCGCGAGCTGTGCCAGCAGCTCGGCGAAACCCAACAGCTTTTCTCGGTGCTGGCGGGACAGTGGGCGTTTTATGCCTTGCGGGCGGAGCACACGACAGCGCGCACGCTCGCGGAGCAACTCCCCAGCCTGGCCCAGAAGGTCAACAGCCGGCCCAGCCTGGTATTGGCCCACGAGATACTGGGGTTTACATTGTTCTTCCTTGGAGAGTTTCCCCTGGCCCGAGACCACATGGAGCAGTGTAGTGCCCTTTACGATCCCCAGAAAGACAGTCCTCTTGTCTCCGGTGTTGTAAATGACCCCAAGGTGCAATGCTTATCCTTTGAGGCCTGGACCCTGTGTTTGCTCGGCTATCCGGACCAGGCCCTGAAGAGAATCCACAAGGCGTTCACGCTGGCCCAAGAGCTGGCTCATCCGTACAGCCTAGCGTATGCTCTGGCGGTTGCGGCGAGACTCGATCAGTTCCGCCGAGAGCCGCGCGCAGTCCAGGACCAGGCAGACGTGCTGATCACACTTTCTCGTGAGCAAGGATTTCCGCACTGGTTGGCAGAAGGTATTATCCTGCGCGGCTGGGCATTGGCCGAGCAGGGTCAAAGAGCAGAAGGGATTGCCCAGATCCGCCAGGGCTTGGCCACTTGGCGGGCGACGGGACTGAAGTACCTGCAACCACACTTTCTGACCTTATTAGCCGAAATATGTAGGAAAGGAGGACTCACCGAAGAGGGACTGAGCGTGGTAGCCGAGGCGCTGGCTTTAGTAGAGCAAACCGGGGAGCGTGTATGGGAGGCGGAGCTGTATCGGCTCAAGGGGGAACTCCTGCTCGCGCAGGAAGGCAAAGGGCAAAAAGCAGGGAGCGCGGAGCAGGGAGCAAAAATAGAAACCGATCCCCGACCCCTGACCCCTGATCCCCAAGGCGAAGCCGACGCCTGTTTTCTGAAAGCCATCGCTATCGCCCGCAAGCAACAAGCCAAGTCGCTGGAGCTGCGCGCCACGGTAAGCCTAGCGCGGCTGTGGCAACGACAAGGTAGGCAGAGAGAAGCTCACGAGATGTTATCCGAAATCTACAACTGGTTCACTGAAGGGTTTGACACGAAGGATTTGCAAGAGGCGAAGGCATTGCTAGAAGAACTGCAAGATTAGAGGCAAGAGCGGTACAGGCGAGTGTACAGCGCAAAGTACGAGAAGCGAGATGTAGGACACAACTGGCTGACGGCGGTCGTTGGTGCTACAACGAAAACCATTATTGGTCGTACGTGAGAGGAAACGCGATGTTATCCGAACAAAATCTCAAGCAGGCAGTCCTGCGTACTCTCGATGAATTGCCAAGAGAGAAAGTAGTAGAAGTGTTGGATTTCGTGCGGTTCTTGAAGGCGCAGGGAATCTAAAGAGAGCACCACAGAAGCTCATGTTCAAGAATCTGCCAACTTTATCTTGCGCACCGTTCCCGCATCACATCTGGATTCTTTGACCGGACTTATCGCCTGGGGTGGTGATGCCGTGGTAGATGCCGAGCGTCTGTATGACGACCCTTCGTAAGCGCGTTGCTATTGACACCAATGTCCTTGTCGCCTTGGTAGACAGCCACGACAAATGGCATAGCCGTGCTGTAACGCTTCGCGATACGCTGAAAGCCGCCCAGGTGGATCTGCTCTATTTCGATTCCATTTTGAATGAAACAGTGAGTGTATTGGGCCGTCGAGCAGAAGAACAGAGACGCTCACAACAATTCTCTAGCCTACTGGCGCACCTTTCGGCCATTTTGAGACCGGATTTGCGAATTATCGCGGCGCATATATTCTCTCCGCCCAGTACACAGACGGGGAGGGAACATGGGCCAGCA
>JAYVFX010001222.1:0-6593 GCA_043772795.1 Deltaproteobacteria bacterium | reverse complement strand
CTCTTTAGATTTTTGATTTTCTTTGGCTGTCTGCCGGTTGCCTTTTGTCGATTTTCTATTATGCTGTCCGCCGTTATGGCCGTACGAGCACGAAGGAGGGAACTGCATGACGGCACAATTCACGGACAGTTACGTTCAGGCAAACGCGCTCAAGTTTCATTACCTCGATTGGGGAAACCCAGAAAAACCGCCTCTGGTATTACTCCATGGAGTAGGGCAGACCTGTCATACCTGGGATCTCTTTGCGGCAGCGATGTCGCCGCATTTCCATATTATGGCCTTTGACCAACGTGGGCATGGCGATACCGATTGGGCATCTGACAAAGATTATTCGCGCAAGACCATGGTCAGTGATGTGGTGGCGTTCACCACAGCGCTCGGGCTCGATCGCTTTTTCCTGACAGGCATGTCGATGGGCGGGGCGAACTCGCTTTCTTTTACCGGCAACAATACCGACCGCGTCGAGGCACTGGTTGTTGTCGATGTTGGGCCACGTGTGGAGAAAGAAGGCGTTCAACATATCCGCGATTTCATGACGAACTATCGCGAGTTCAACGACCTCGACGAAGCTGCTGCGGTGATTCATCGCTTCAATCCACGCCGTCCACTTGAAGTCATCCGCAAATACACCTGTGTATACAATTTGAAACAGTTGCCCAGTGGCAAGTGGGGATGGAAGTACGACACCTATTTTAGCCAGGGACATGCACGACCAGTCGATATAAAGCAGATGCACGATGAATTAGCCGCTGACGTGAAGAAGATTTCCTGCCCAACACTCCTTGTGAAAGGTGGAGAGAGCGACGTGTTCTCCCTTGATGGAGCAAAAGAGTTCCAAGAGCTGATTCCAGGATCAGAATTTACCCTCGTTCCCAAGGCTGGACACTCGGTGATGGGAGATAATCCGGCCGGATTCGAAGCGGCAGTACGAGGCTTTTATCAGAAGAAGGGATACCTTCCGGTCTAAACCACGGAAGGGGCGAAAAGGCGAAATGGGGAAACGGGTAAATAGGGAAAATAGAAGAAAAAGGTTTGATGTTTTTCCGTTTCGCCTTTTCCCCTTTGTGCCATTGACCCCGAGGGACGGGAGAGGAGAGACAACATGGACCTGGGACTCAAAGGAAAAGTCGTCATTGTTGGCGGTGCCAGTAAAGGAATCGGCAGAGCGACCGCTCTTGGGTTTGCGAGAGAAGGAGCAAAGGTCGTCATTAGTGCCCGCGATCCTGGCCAATTGCAGAGTACAGCAGATGAAATTCGCCGTGAGACTGGCGCAGAGATTCTTGCTGTACCTGGTGATCTCTCCAAAGCCGACGCAACGGACAAATTTGTTGATGAAGCGGTCAACAAATTTGGGACCGTCCATGTTGTTGTCGCCAACACTGGTGGGCCTCCACTCGGCGGGTTTGGCAATATGAAAGATGAGGATTGGGAGAACGCATTCTCTTTGAACTTCCTCAGCACGGTTCGTCTCTTTCGTAAAGCGATTCCTTATATGGAAAAGCAAAAGTGGGGACGATTACTGAGTGTGATGTCGATGTCGGTAAAGGAACCAATCGATGGCCTAATTCTCTCTAACGGTGTGCGACCAGCAGTCGTCGGCATGGCAAAAACTCTTTCTCGTGAAGTCGGGAAACACAACATTACGGTCAACACGATTCTTCCTGGCCGTATTCTCACTGATCGTTTACGCAGTGGCATCGCCGCGCGAGCCCAACGGACTGGCAAAACGCCTGAACAGGCACTTGAAGAAAGTGGGGCTGAGGTGCCGCTGGGTCGTATCGGCGATCCACAAGAAATGGCCAACGTGATTATCTTTGTTGGCTCAGAAGCCGGAAGCTATGTGAATGGGACAAGTATTCAGGTAGACGGCGGATTGTTGCGTGGACTTCTATAAGATCTAGGGGGGAAAAGGGTAAATAGGGAAACGGCGAAACGGAAAAGAATAAATAGTTCTTGTGTTGTTTTCCTTTTACCCATTTTGCCATTTACCCTTTTCGCCACTTCCCTCTCGTTTTCTTTGCTTCCCTTTCACCCATTTCGCCATCGTGTTAGGTTGCCGCTCATGGACCAAGTGCTGACCGCAGCCATAGACGCCGCCAAAGCCGCTGGCGAAGTTACCCTTCATTACTTTCGCACGAACCTTACTGTCGAGACCAAGGCTGATCGCACGCCTGTGACCAAAGCGGATCGTGAATGTGAAGCGAAAATTCGTGAGACCCTGAGTGCGCGGTTTCCAGAGTACGGATTTCTCGGTGAAGAAATGGGCGCGTGTCCGGGAAAAGTTGATGTCCGCTGGATTATCGATCCGATCGATGGCACGAAAAATTTTATTCGCGGGATTCCTTTTTTCGCTATACTAATTGGATTAGAAGAAGCCGGAGAGATTACTGCTGGCGTGATGTATGCTCCGGCGATCAATGATCTTCTCTATGCCCGCAAAGGGCAGGGCGCCTTTGCCAATGGCCAACCAGTGCATGTTTCTGATGTCGCAGACTTACGCGACGCGATGCTCGTCCATGGAGGGCTGAAAGATCTGAAAGTTCGACCGTGTTGGGAACCGTTTCTGCGTTTGATCGAGGCGACAGCACGACAGCGTGGGTTTGGTGATGCGCTTGGTCATAGCGTGGTGATTTGTGGACAGGCTGAAGTAGCGCTTGAACCTGAGGTCAAACCGTGGGATTTGGCAGCGACAAAAATTCTCGTGACCGAAGCCGGTGGCCGATTCTCGGACTTTGCTGGAACTGATTCAATTTATACGGGAAGTGCAGTTATTTCTAACGGACGAGTGCATGATGCGGTAGTGAATACACTTCAAGGTCGATAGCAACACGTGCTCTGTCTCCATCTCTGTCTCATTTTCGGAGGTTACTATGAACGCCCCAATCGAAATCGTCGAATTTTCTGACTACTTGTGACCCTGGTGTTATCCTGCAGCGGCGCGCTTGCAGAAGATCAAGGAACGGTTTGGTGACCGCGTGACGATTCGGTGGCATCCTTTTGCCCTTCGTCCACAATACGACCCTACGCCGTTCCGCTTTCAAGGGAGTTACGTTGAAGGCGCGTGGCAGCGCGTTTCGGCAATGGCTGCGTCAGAGGGCCTCACATATAAAATGTGGAACAAAGAAGAATTTCCGCGTTGGAGTATGCCTGGACTTGAAGCCGGTATCGCTGCGCAACGACAAGGGGAAGACGCCTTTCATCGTTTCCATCTCGGACTGTATCGTTCGTTCTTTATCGAAAGCAAAAGCCTCATTGATAAAGATAACCTCGTAGCCGTCGCGCGTGAGGCCGGCCTCGATATGCCTACCTTCATGCACGACATTGATGATCATGTGCTGCAGGAGTCGGTGCGCAAGCAATGCCAAGAAGCGACCGAGACCTATTACGTGACTGCCGTGCCAACAGTCATTATCGGTGGCAAACGGCGGCGAATTGGGATGGTACCGCCGGAGGAGTATCTGCAAGATTTGGCGATATTAGGTGTGCAGTAGATGAGCCTTATGAAAAATGTAGAGGCCTAGTGTCATAGGTCTCTACAGACACGCGCTTAGCCCAGGACGGCACGAATAGAATGTGTGGCTCCGTCATCAACAAGCGGTATTCCGAGATCGTTGGCAACGAACACACCATCGAGCTCGACAGATACAACTCCTCGTTTCACTCTCTGTGGGTTTTCAACGATGATGTCATAACGCGAGGAATGATACCGGAATGTGATTGTGAAGCTTGGCCAGGTATGCGGGATACAAGGGGCCAGATGGAGCCTCGTTCCTTGTACGCGGAACCCCAAGATCCATTCGATACCCGCCCGATACATCCACCCTGCGGCTCCCGTATACCAGGTCCACCCGCCACGGCCGACATGCGGTGGTTCGGCATACACATCCGCCGCGACAACATACGGCTCTACTTTGTAGCGGTGAATGCTGGCGCGTGTGTGAGCATGGTTGATAGGATTTAAGAGCGAGAAGAGTTCACCGGCCTTATCTCCGTCACCCAGTGCGGCGAACGCGAGGATGGACCAGATTGCCGCGTGCGTGTATTGACCACCGTTTTCGCGAATGCCGGGAAGATACCCTTTGATGTAGCCGGGGTCTAGATTCGTGCTCGTCGTGTGGTCGAATGGTGGAGTGCAGAGCAGGACGAGTCCATCACTATGACGTACAAGATGTTGCTCGACCGCCGCCATTGCGCGCATGCTGCGGGCGGGCTCAGCCGCGCCAGAGATCACTCCCCAGGATTGGGCGATCGAATCGATACGACATTCGGCGTTTGCAGCGGAGCCGAGTGGTGTTCCATCGTCAAAATAGGCGCGCCGGTACCACTCTCCGTCCCAGGCCTCGCGTTCGAGCGCGGCTTTGAGTGCGCTCACGTGCAATCGCCAAGTCTCGGCGCGTTGGTGCTCTCCACGTAAGTCGGCTAGCCGCGCAAATTCCCAAAGGATAGTGTGCAGAAACCAGCCGAGCCAAACGCTTTCCCCTTTCCCTTCGTGCCCAACACGGTTCATGCCGTCATTCCAATCGCCCGTGCCGATTAGCGGGAGCCCGTGACTCCCGACCGCCAGGCTGCGATCGAGCGCGCGCGCACAATGTTCGAATAGGGTGCCGCGTTGTTCGGACACCGTCGGCGTGAAATACGCGTCATGCTGTTTCTCCGCCAGGGGCGGACCGTCAAGGAATGGAACGGTTTCGTCGAGGAGGGTAATATCACCTGTGACTTCGAGGTAGTGGATGATCGCGTACGGTAGCCAGAGTAGGTCATCGGAGATATGGGTGCGCACACCGCGACCGGATGGCGGATGCCACCAATGTTGGACGTCTCCCTCCTTGAACTGCCGCGCCGCAACCCGGAGAAGATGTTCGCGTGTGATCTCTCGTCTTGTCACCGCGAGTGCCATCACATCTTGCAGTTGATCGCGGAAGCCATAGGCACCCCCTGCTTGATAGAACGCGGATCGCGCCCACACGCGACAGGCAAGCGTCTGATAGAGCAGCCAGCGGTTGAGCAGTACATCCATTGCACGATCAGGTGTTTTTACCTGTACCGCGCCAAGTGTGTCGTTCCAATGTTCTACGACCGTACGCAGGGTCGCATCAAGATCTGCTGTACGGTAACGCATAATGAGCGATCTCGCCTCTTCCGTGGTTGCGGCTTCGCCAAGGAAAAAGACAATTTCAGCGCGGCCTCCGGTACGCAACTCAATGGTCGCTTGCAGGGCGCAGCAGGGGTCGAGACCAGCGCCGACTTTTCCTGAAAGTCGTTCTCCTCGTTCGAGTGCTGCCGGATGCTCGGAGGTTCCGTGGCGACCAAGGAACTCTGTTCGATCTCCTGTCCATGCCGTCTGACGTCCGCCGAGGTCGGCAAAAGCCACACGGCTACTGAACTCACTATTCCAGACGTTACGTGCAAGTATTGCTCCCGTTGCGGTGTCGAGCTCGGTGACCACGAAGGGCGCGGAAGTGCTCCGTGACACGCCGAGTACCCACTCGACATAAGCTGTGACGGAGAGTCGCCTAGGTCGGCCTGAATGATTCTCGATTGTGAGGCGGGAAATCTTGATCGGATCCTCGAGTGGTACGAATTGTAGAAGGGTCAGCGAAACACCGTGTGACATGTGTTCGAAACGGCTGTAGCCTTGGCCGTGTCGGGCAATGTAGGGCCAAGCATCCTCGCGAATGGGCAATATCGTTGGCCCCCATAGTTCGCCACTTTCTTCATCGCGGACGTAGAGCATCTCACCCGACGGGTCGCTGACCGGGTCATTCGACCACGGAGTCAGTTGGTTCTCGCGGCTGTTGAGCGACCACGTGTAGCCTGCGCCTGACTCAGAGACCTGGAAACCGAAGGAGGGGTTCGCAATCACGTTGATCCAGGGGGCTGGTGTCCACTGCCCTTCACTGAGGATCGTCACGTACTCACGGCCATCCGCGGCAAAGCCACCAAGCCCATTGAAGAACTCAAGATCAAGCTGCGGGGGGAGGACACTCTCTGGCTTTGCTGCCGGCAGCCGCTGTGGCTGTAGAGCTACGGTGGCCTGGGAACGCTGCCAGCGGAGGATCTGCTCAGCCAGCGTTCCCTGACGGCTCAAAAGCACAGCGCGCGCCGCTGTCTGGAGAAGAATGCGATCTTCGGCCGAAATAAGATCTGCGCGAAGAATGAACACGTTTCCACGCGGCTCATGCCCATCGTGTTGCAAACGAGATTGGCTCGTTCGGACCTGTGCCTCTAGGGAAACCTGAAGATCTTGTGCATACGAAGAAGCCTGTTCATTGAGGATCACTATATCAACCGCTAACTGCTTCATCCGCCAGTATTCGTGGGCGCGGAGGAGTTGTCGGACAATCTCTCGGTCCTCAGAGTCATCAATGCGCACGAGAACGATGGGAATATCTCCCGAAATACCGTATCGCCAGAGCGCTGTAGGCCCCTGCCTATTGCGTATCAGGATTGCGGACGACGGCCGCGGTGTTGGGTCTGAGTACAAAATCCGACTGGCAAGATCTTGGAACAGATGAGCTTCATCTAGATCAATACCCAGATGGTACAATTGGACTTGGGCCTGGGTCCAGGCCAACGTGGCTGCGCGCTCGACC
>JAYVFX010001221.1:0-1880 GCA_043772795.1 Deltaproteobacteria bacterium | reverse complement strand
TATGCTGCTTCAAGTTGCTGCCAGCTGCCGATGCCACGCAATCTAAAACCATGAGGTTAAAGCTTCCGAGCGGTTTTCCTTGTAGAAGTCCGCAGCTCGCGCAAATTCTTCCCATGCAAGTGCATCAGTGGACTTCCCAGTGTCGACACTGATGCTATCACCCAGCACGATCTCAACTGCCATCTCGATATCGCCATCTTTGTCATATAATTTCAGAATTGTACGGTCGAGAGGTCTGGTACTGTCCGTCAACCGATCCTAGTACGAGTTTAACAGCGAACGGCCGTAGCCCCTCGACCATGGAGGACCATATTCCCCCCGATAATCCTAACGATACAAACAACGAACATACTGAACAGTCCCCTAGTAGCCTCGACACACTTGGTGATCTTATTCGTGCCGAAAGTATGGCCCAATTTCCGTCTGCGGACGCTTATTACGAGATAAACCCGAAACACCGTACTCATCAGGTGGATTTTACCGTCACATGCGGAGCTGCGGTAGCTCCGAATGCTACACTCTTTCTCTCCCAGCTTCTCAAGGAGCTACAACTAGTGGACGGAAACGTCTTTCTATCCCCTCATCTGAGGGCTTCCGGCGATTACGGTCCGCTGGAAAGCGAGGATGAGATTCCGACAGATGACACGCAAGGGGTCTTTGTAAACCAGTACTTAGAAGGCTTGACACTCGTCAACAGTTCTATGAAAGGGTCAGTGTACATTCACTGCAAGAGCAATTTTTCTTTCTTCAAGAGAAACACGAACTTCAAGCAATGGCTTATGGGTTCCCAGAAAACGTTCAAGATCGACCTCCAGAGGTGCGACCTTGTGGGCAGCAAGCGCTTCACTGCGGGGATGTTTTTCCACGTGGTGCCGCGTCCGGACTTCGAAGAAGTGTACTGCGAAATAGTAGCAGCCGCACTTCTTGAGATCGCAGGATCCCGAACTGTTCCGAAGTTCGTAATTCAGACGTTACGCATCTTTATGCGGGGCAATGGCACGAAGGTGTACAACATGGTCACGAACTCGAAGCAGAACGCAGACACGCTATCCTCCATGATGCAAAAACTGGCACCTACGCCCTCGGCGGACACAACGTTTATCCCAAACAACGTGTGGATGAGTCTCGCTCCAGCAAACAAGACCAAGTACGTCTTGGGACAGACAGAATACCTTCTGAAGACAAGCGCGGTGAAGTTTACCGGAATTCAAGACTCTCGGTTGATGATTATCATCCCAGGACCACAGGACAGAAGAGGGGCGGCAACCTTCTCCCGAATGAGCATTCGCGAGTGGATGATGAACGTCAAGACTTTGGGAGGACAAAGTCTGTTTCGTAAAGTCTTTCCCAGCGTGAACGGGGAGATGCTACTGATGTACAGCACAGAGAAAAAAGAGGAAGTACTCGCGTGGATCAAATCGGCTCTGGTCGAAATTGCGTCTTACTCGGGCTTGAACCCGTACGAAGGCGACCATGAGGCTGCTGAAGCGATGTTTAAATCACCAAGGAAGGTTTGGAAAAACTTGGAATCAAGGGTCAACATGAGCGGGCCAATTAACTTTCCTACCGAAAGGGCGGTGTATGCGGAATACGATCATCCGGAGGTCGACACCAAGAAACTCAGAGAGGAAAAGAAGAGACTCAAGAAGAACACTCGACGCTCCACTCCTATGAGTTTGGTCTAATCGCTCGATGAGGGTGATATCGATGACGCGAATTCGGTATTAACTGGAGGATCCGGAAAATCGACTAAGTCAGCGAAGTCTGCGAAGTCCGTGGAGTCGTCTCAGAAGGAGCGATCTGCTACGAAGAAGAAAGCGTCGAACTCGAACGCGAGCACACCGCGCGCCACGGCATCCACGTCGTCGGCTAAACAGGGC
>JAYVFX010001220.1:0-5085 GCA_043772795.1 Deltaproteobacteria bacterium | reverse complement strand
CGCCGTAAAACGGAAAGAATCACAAAAGCAACTACGGGACACGATGCATCGTATCAACGATGCCATCTTTGGCGATCCCAAACGACTTGATCGTAACCTCTGGTTGTCGCGCTTCTCTGATCTGATGCTGAACGGCATTCGGTTCCCTGCCAATGCTCCGATTGATCTGACGGCGTGGCGTCGGGCGGTCCGGGAAGGCCGTTGCGACATCTTGCTGCGAGGATACTCGCATGTGTTTGTTTCTGGTCCCTCCGATGCGGCAGAGTGTTCGGATTTTGTCGTCGTCGCGGAGACCGAGTCAGCGTATCAAGAGGTATTTTCGCGCGGGCGTCTCCGAGAGATCGTCGTCAACTACTGGAAAGACGTCGATCCGATGCCCATCCGCAAGGCTGTTGCTGGGATTGGGGTTTGGAAAGACGAGGACTACCGCAAGCCCTCAGAGCCTGTACACATTACCTATCTGTTTGAGCCTCACAATCCGAAACCTCAAGCCAGTGATCTCCCTAACAGTGACGCCGAAGATGTTAGGTCGCCGCCAGTGTCGACACGTTCACCGTCACCTTCGGTAACCGCTGAACCCGAACCGCACCACGAGCTTCAATCGGCAAGTTCTACGTCTACTCTGTCGCCTGCGTGGCTACACTCGCCAATCGGCCCGCTATTAGAGGCCTACCCCGACATGACGCCAGACAGTGCGGAGGACATCGAGTGGCTCAAACAGGTCGAAAACGCGTGTAAAGGTGCTCTACAACATTTCCAATTGCAATCGAAGCTTGTGAGCCACGTTCTTACGCCGAACGCTGCATTGCTCAAGTTCCAAGGCAGTGCGAATCTGACGGTTGAGCAAGTGCTGCGTCGCCGCTCAGAATTCCTCACCACGCATAAACTGCAGGTGATTTCCGTGCGTGCGGAACCAGGCTTGGTTGTGATTGCCGTTGCACGCCCACATCGACGCATCTTACGCCTTCCGGAGGTGTGGAAAGGGTGGAATCCTGACTGTTTACATGGGAATCATGCGCTGCTCATTGCGGTGAAGGAAGAGGATAGCAGCCTTTTGTTTCTCTCGCCAAAGGCAAATGCTCCGCACACGCTCATTGCCGGGTCGACCGGCAGCGGCAAGTCAGTGTTGATGCAGAATATCATCTTGGCGATTGCCTGTACCAATACGCCAGAGCAGGCGCGGATCGTGCTGATTGACCCCAAACTCGGTGTCGATTATTTCGCCTTCGAAGGGTTGCCACATTTACGAGAGGGCATTATCGATGACCAAGACCGCGCCATTCTCAGTCTGAACGACCTCGTCACTGAGATGAATCGCCGTTATGTCGTGCTGCGAGAAAATCGGGTGTCCAGCATTTTCGACTTGAACGCAAAACCCAATCGCACAGAGACGCTCCCCTTTCTGTGGGTGATTCATGATGAATTCGCTGAGTGGATGTTGACCGAAGAGTACGCACATTCCGTGTCGGATATCGTTGGCCGATTAGGGGTGAAAGCGCGGGCCGCAGGGATATCGTTGGTGTTTGCGGCGCAGCGGCCTGATGCACGGGTGATGCCGATGCAATTGCGTGCGAACTTAGGTAATCGACTCGTCCTGCGGGTTGATGGCGAAGGAACCTCGGAAATTGCGTTGAATGAGAAAGGCGCTGAGCGACTGCTTGGCAAAGGGCACTTAGCAGCGCGTCTCGAAGGTGAACCTGAAATTGTCTTTGGGCAAGTCCCCTTCGTAGATAGTGAGTTTTTGTCGCAAGTTGTCCAAGCCCTGCAGGACAGTACGCCCCAGAGTGTCACCGTTCATTAGGACGTGAGGAACTCGGTTCCGTATGAATTCCGACAATCGTTGGCTATTCATGGAAAGACCTCTCTAGTAGTGATAGCAAAAACGACAAGCGAGTTGTTGCGCATGACCAAGCCGGTGGAGATGGGACTAGGAAAGCTCGTCAAGGGAGATCTGTATGTGCACGTTACCGCGCTCGCTGCACTTCACCCTCACATTCGTGAACAGGTGCACCTTGCCGCCACCCGTGCGAAACTTGCAACGGAAACCGAATTCAATGTGATAAAAATCAACGGACAAAGAACTAAGATCTCACTCCTATATTATCATGAGTTCTTTGAGAGTCCGTTTCCTGCTTTGCAACGTTCATGCGTCGTAGATGTAGACTCAGATCACATCAAACTCCTCCGTTACGATCTCTCTAAAAATCCGCCGATCCTCCATCGCAAGGAACTGTTGCTACCTCCAGATCACCCTCAGGTTTCAACCTTTGCTGCCCTGACGCAGCAGCTGGAATCGCTCGGACTCTTTCAAGATTCGCGCCGCATTGGACTATTTCGTGAGTGGCAGGAACGTCTGCAATCAGCTGGGTATGAGGTCCAAGACCATCAATTGATTCCACTGAACGGAAAGTCACAACGAGAGAGGACGTTGATAGAGACACCTGCCCGACATCGTACAGCCCTACAGCGCTACGCGCTCTCGACTCCTATGCAAGCGTTGCAGCGTCACGAGTACTTGGATGGGACACGAACCATTTTTGATTATGGCTGTGGCAAGGGCGATGACATACGCATTCTGCGTCACAATGGCTTCGACGCGAAGGGTTGGGACCCACATTTCGCACCAGACGTTCCCAAGGAGCCAGCTGACGTTGTGAATCTCGGCTTTGTGATCAATGTCATCGAAGATGCTAACGCGCGCGCCCAGGCGCTTCGTGCTGCGTATGCTCTCGCCAGACAGGTATTATCCGTTGCCGCCATGCTTGCCCGCAGCGAGCAGTTGGACGCGGAGCAGTATGGTGACGGCGTCCGCACACGCCGTAACACCTTCCAAAAATACTATACCCAGCGTGAACTCAGAGACTACATCCAGTCAGTCCTTGGTAAAGAGCCAGTGGCCGTAGGGCCAGGTATTTTTTTCGTCTTCAAAGCTGAAGACGAGGAACAGCGCTTCTTTGCCCATCGGGTTCGTAATCGGGGAGGACTCGACCAACTCATTCGCCGATTACCAAGGCCAACTACAGAAGAACGAGAGCAAGCGCTCTACGATACGCATAGTGTTTTGCTCGAACAGCTATGGGAGACCTGGCTCGAACTTGGTCGCAAACCAGAACTGAATGAAGTTGCCCAGCGTACAGAAATTGAAAATACCTTTGGTTCCCTGGCAAAAGCATTGCGGTTTCTTGAACGGTTTCATGGAACAGAAGCGGTGACAGCGGCGTTTCGCTCACGCAAAGAAGATCTCTTGGTGTACTTTGCTTTGCAGCAATTCGAGCAACGGCAGCGTTATACGGCGTTTTCGGAAGAACTGCGTCAAGATATCAAAACGTTTTTCGGGAATTATCCCAACGCCCAGGAGGAAGCGCGACAACTGCTCTTTTCTGCCGGAAACCGTGACCTCGTCCGGCAGCTTTGTCGAGAAGCCGCTAGCAATGGCCTCGGCTGGCTCGAAAAGGATCGGGCCCTGTATCTGCATACCAGCCTTGTTGAACGCCTTCCCGCTGTGCTGCGTGTCTACGTCGGATGTGCAAGCTACGTGTTTGGTGATGTGACCAGTGCAGATCTCATCAAGATTCATATTGACTCGGCGAAGATTACCCTTCTGTCGTGCGATGATTTTACAGGAAATCCTCTCCCTCGGTTGTTAGAGAGAATTAAGATACGGTTGCGCGACCAAGATGTCGAGCGCTTTACCTACAAGGGCACATACGAACCACCCTATATCCACTGGAAATCACGATTCATTACCGATGACTTTCCTAACTATGCAGAGCAAGTGGCTTTTGAAAAATCGCTGGACGCACTCCACCTCTTCAACTTTGACGACGGGATCAGTCTTCCGGCTCAGGTTTTTGACGATCGACTGAGAGCGGCCCGTGTCGAAATTGATGGTTTCACCGTGAAATCTTCTCACACCCTGCCACGTCTCGATGATCCGTGCGGCCAACATTTCTGCTATCGCGATTTTATCGAGTGTGGAGAAACACAGGCGAAAACAAATCTTCTAAATATCCCTCAGCAAGTCGAGACCTACAATGCATTGACTCGCTTGGCGACACACATTCTTGAGCCTGTCATCGACTACTTCGGTGAGATTGTCTTGACTTACGGATTTTGCTCGCGAGAGCTAGCCAAACATGTCCCTGGCCGCATTGCGCCAGCGCTCGATCAGCATGCGAGTCATGAGCTGAACACACGCGGGCAACCAATCTGTAAACGACTTGGTGCAGCGGTCGATTTTATCGTCACCGATGAGAGTATGCTTGAAGTGGCGCAGTGGATTGTACAACACACGCCATTTGATCGGTTGTACTTCTATGGTGATGACAAGCCTGTTCACGTAAGCTGTGGGCCGGATGATAAGCGTGAGGTCGTCATCATGAAAGCCAGTAAAAGTGATCGTTCGGTCCCCAGAGTAATAAAGGTTGAAACATTTCTCGCATTGTCGCGGGATACCGCTAAGATGATCTCTCTCCGACCTTTCCCCTACGATAAAGATATGGTCACGCCTTGATAGACACGGACAATCTTCGTATTCTCTAGCAGATAGGCGAATGTCCTAGAGAAGAGGAAAACATGGCGAAGCAAGCTATTCCTTTGGAGCTTTTGAAACGATGAACGATGAACACAGAACGATGAATAGCCAAGCCTCATTTTTCTCCGTAATTCTGCATTCTCCATTCTGCATTCTCCATTTTTCCTGATGTCTTCCCTCCGCCATTTGTGGTTTGACAGCCGTCATCTTCTGGGGAATCCAGCCGGTCAGACGTTACTGACTGAGTTGGATGCGCTCGGGACACGCACGCGTGAAACGATTCTGTTGATCGGCGATCGCTTGGCAGCGATATCGCTGACCCTGGCACAAACGTTTTGTCGTGTGGCCCCGGCAGCATGGCGAACCTTCGGCGCGAAAGAATTTCCTCGCTGGGTAGCAATCGGTGAGCGCCTCGCTGGTGAAGAACCAGCGTCTCGTGACGGGGCAGCTGCATATTTTACGATTGATCCTCACAGTTTGTCACTCATCGGACTTGATATCGCTGAAGAATGGTCCGAGATTGGACGCGGTACTTTGCAGGTCTCGCGTCG
>JAYVFX010001219.1:0-3550 GCA_043772795.1 Deltaproteobacteria bacterium | reverse complement strand
CAATCTAGGTATCGCTTACCGCATAAAATCCCTACTCTTAAAAGCTCTGGACCACCCCCAAAGATCGCCATCATAAACGGTACTGCCGCCAACGAGAGAAGGAGGAAGGCTCCTTTGCCTGGCTCAACCATGCCCACCGCTTGGGTCGCTTCCTGGAACGGGATCAGAAAATTTATCGGGCCTTCCTGCGAGTTCTCTTCGTTCGATACTACTTGGCTCTGCTATTTTAGCAGCCGAAATGGGTTTCAAGATAGCTTCTCTCTATCCTCTGACCGATTGACCTTGTCCACCGTACTGAGGGATAATTGCTGGTATATTTCCTCTCAACCAGCGCTTGCCTTCTTCCTCTTCGGCTCACAGTCCACGATTACCATTGCATTGGTAGTCTACGGACTGTTCTCCACCTGGAAACTAGATTTACTGCCGTCGTGACCATATCTCGTCTACGCGGTATTGGCGCTTCATCCTGCTCCTTGGAGGATTTAAGCGATTGGCATTTTTGCCGAATTGGTAAAGAGCCAGGCATTTGGTAACATAGGGGGATGACGAAGAAGATCCAGTACCGTCTGTGCAACTGACCGGAGTATAGTACCGCGTTGAATCGGATGACGCAGTGAGGCATACCGACAGCTACCGGTTGGTCGCCTAGCAACAAAGACTCCAGGAAACAGCTTGTTTGCTAAACGATTCGTGCAACAAAGCCCAAGCGACAGGTAATAACTTCATCGCGCTATGCTCGATTTTGAGAAGCAAGAAGGATTTTCACGATGGACATAAAGTCCAACCTATACTGGTTTCTTGGTTACAAGTGTGGGCCATTCATCCAATCTCTACGCAAAAGCAATTCGGATGCTCTCGCCATCGTTATGATCCACGGAGTCCATAGTACAGATATGACTGCTAGTGGACCCCCACCTGGTAGTAGCCGATCTGTAACTAACTTTGAGACTAATTTGCGTGCCTTGGCGAAGCTTTATACGTGCATCTCGATGGACGAAGCTATCGAAATGCTCACTAACCGGAAAAGCTGGCGCAAGCGTTGTATTGTACTAACATTTGACGACAGTCTGAAATGCATAGCGGATGTGGCTCTCCCCGTGCTGGTCAAGTTGGGATTGACCGCAACTTTCTATATCTCTACGGAGGCGATAGATAACCAGAAGCCGTACTGGTGGATGCGCCTTGAATATGCAGTTGCTCATGCGAAACGGCCCTCCTGCGAAGTAGAACTCCCATTGAGGCCACCGCTATTGTTCGAAGTCAAGCGTTCGCAACACGCCAAGCAGGAAATCAAAGCTGCTCTGGGAGACGCTCTTCCACAAGATCGCGAGAAGGTTATCCAGTCAATTGAATCCGGTCTTGGTGCGAGCTTGCTGACAGGAACAGCTACTTACCCATACGGTGACGTAATGAATTGGGACGACGTACGTCGGCTCCAGTCGTTCGGCATGACGATCGGAAGCCATACCGTAACGCATCCGAATATGAATCTATTGACGTCCTCCGAATTATACATGGAACTCGAGGAGTCAAGGAAACGATTAGAAACAGAATGTCAGGGTCCTTGCCGTCATCTGTGCTACCCTACTGGATTCCATTCTACGGCAGTAATAGATGCGACCCGTGTCTGTGGCTACACTTCTGCGGTAACGACTTCCGCAGGTTGGAATGATCTGCAAACTAACGTTTTCGGTTTGAGGCGTTTCGCTATGCCGGAGGAGGCTTATAAACTTCCGTACCTTCTCTCAGGGGCTGACGAGTTCATCCAGAAATTTAGAAGTGAAGAAAGAAGCAGTGGGTAAATTGAGGCATACCCAGCCTGAAAGATATTCTCCAGAGTTGCTATGAACTTAACCAATAGAGTTCTTGTCCTAGGAGACAATGACTTAGCATGTTTGACAATTGTGCGCTCTTTGGGCCGTTCAGGGTTAGAGGTGCATCTTGTCTCTTGGTATCCAAGTGCAATCACGCGTCGCTCACGTTACGTGCACAAAGTATACAATTGCGGCCATCCTGAACGGGAGCCGAGCGACTTTGTCAATAATGTTTTACGTCTTGTTGAGTCGACGAAGTTCGACTTGGTAATTCCGGTATTAGATGCAGCCCTTGTTCCGTTGATGGAGGTGGCTGATACGTTGCGTGCTCACACCGTCTTTGCGGCTCCAGATCGCAGGGGTTTTGAGATGACGCATAATAAAGGGGAAACTATTCGCCTTGCTCAGCAACTGGGGGTGGACATTCCCACGACCAAATTGATTACACGACAAGACCGATTGGGGGGAATGGAATGGCCAAGTCGGTTTCCCCTCGTGCTCAAACCAGCTTTGGGCGGCCCCGTTCGTAAAGTGAGAACATGTGAAGAGGCTGAGCAAAAACTTGCGAGCATGATCGAGCAGGGACCGGTGTTGGTACAGGAGTTCTGCCCTGGTTACGGTATCGGTCTGAATGTGTTGGGCAATTGCGGAGAAATCGTAGCCGCCTTTCAACACATGCGCGTCCACGAACCGCCAGAGGGAGGAGTTTCAAGTTATCGCAAGAGTATGCCGTTATCCGAAGATCTGTTAGAGATTGCACGCCGGATGTGTCGTGCAATGAATTGGTCCGGTCCTGCCATGTTCGAGTTCAAAACGGATCCGTCTTCTCATCGTTCAGTACTGATGGAGATCAATGGACGTTTTTGGGGATCGTTAGCTTTGCCAGTGGCTGCGGGTGTCGATTTCCCAAAGCTCCTTTACGACATGCTTGTCAAGCATAAACAGGAACACGCTTTTTCGTATCGTGTTCCTCACTTTGCACGCAACACACGGCGCGACTTCTTTTGGTTTTTCAATAATCTTGAAACTCCGTCGGATAATCTCGAGTTACTGAAGGTCAAGTGGCCTGCCCTCCTCAAGGAGGTTGGGAATATCCTCTCGGGTCGTGAGAGTCTGGACGTCGAGAGTCTACGTGACCCAGTACCTGGATTACTAAGCTGGATGGAGGTGGGTCGGGAATTAGTTAAACGAGTACAGGGAAAACTGGAGAGAGCCCGCAGTAAACGGCTTGCACGGCGAATGGTCGCGCAGGCACACGGACATAAGCCTAGCCTGGTAAACATGCTTCGGCAGGCACGTTCAGTACTGTTTCTCTGCCACGGAAATATTAATCGTAGCGCTTTTGCAGAGCAGAAGACTCGAACGAGTCTTTGCCAGGGGGAGACGCTTCGAATCGCCTCCGCGGGCTTTATTCCACAAGAAGGACGCCGAACACCTCAGTACTCATTGAGGATAACAAAAGAATTAGGTGTGGACCTTTCTAATCACCGGTCAAAAGTAATCACCAAGGACTTGCTGGCCGAATATGACATCATATTTGTAATGGATAGTGACCAACTCCAACAACTCCAAGCCATGGACTCGTCGGCCTTGAAAAAGACAGTGCTTCTTGGTGCGTTAGATATTGATAAACAAGATTGGGAGATTGAGGATCCATACGGAAAAAGTAGCGAATCATACTACCGCGCTTACTCAAAGATTGGTCGATGCATTGAGGCTTGGCTTAATATTCGCAG
>JAYVFX010001218.1:0-4494 GCA_043772795.1 Deltaproteobacteria bacterium | reverse complement strand
CGCCAGGAGCCCGACAGGTACCACCACCAGCCCGCCCAGTACCACTGGGGGGAGGGCAGAAATCTGCGCTTCCAGGTCTAACTGTTCCATGCGTTTCTGCAACCGCGCTTGCAAGTCGTCAGCACGACGGCTTGCTTCCTGTGAGTTGAGGCGCGCGTTTGCTTTACCGGCTTGCTCCTGTAGCTTCAGTTCTGCAGCCCGATGATCCCAATAGCCAATCTCTTTGGTGAGTCGGTCTTTGACCGCTGCCCGGGTTTTCTCAATCCACGCTAGTCGTCGCCCACGTACCTCCTGAAGATGTTCTGGCACGACGTGCATGATAGCGTGCGTAATCGCCTTCTGTTCGAGATCTCGCGAGATCCACGCACATGCGGGATGGGAGAGGAGACGGTCGAGGTTGAGTTCGTCGGGGTGTAGCGGACGGTAGTCGAGATAGGGCGCATAATGGAGGTGTCGGGTATTCCCGGTTCCATCTAATTCCACATAGAGCATTTGCTGGGAGACGGTCCGTCGCTCTCCACTTTTAGTGATACTCGCATCCTGGATCGCATGTTCCAGGTAGAAGAGTACGCGCGGTGCCGTACCAAAATCGCGCTCATCGACCAGGACTGTCCCCCGGCGCAGGAGGTCACGCTGGCGCTCCAACGTGAGATCTAGTATCGCCTCTAGCAGCGGATGGCCAGGACAAATGAACGCGGCAAGGGATTGTCCCTGCGGTGCCACCAGCGTCTTCTCGAACGCGATACGATCATAGCGCGGGAGTACGGGTTCCCCCACACCGAGGAGTCGGTCACGGTTGCGAATCGGAGCAGGCACGTGGGTGACCTCGTAGCGGCGTGGTTCCCGTTGACGTATCGTCCCACCAAGCTGTTTGAAGGCTTCGAGAAAGAAGGATTCGACATAATGGGGTTGTAGACGGCGCGCTTCAGCACGTTCCATATCCTCGCGGATGCGGGCCACACCACTGGCGTCCATTGCGTCATGCGCCAGTGCGCGCTCTTCAAGGAGATCCTGGAGCTGTGAGCGATTAACCGCATTCGCAATGGCTTGCGTGAGTTTCGCTCGTACTTCGGGGCGTTCCCCATAGCGGATCGCTTCGATCAATAAATCGCGGAGTGGGTGTCCCTCGAACTGGAGCTTGCCCAGCACGTCGAACACTTGTCCGCCGAGCGCTTGCCGAGCTTGTTCGAGCTTTTCAAGGAGGTTGCGGTAGACATCGCCCTCACGCGTTTCCTCAGCGACAAGGTTCCAGAGGTGACACACCTCTGTCTGCCCGATGCGATGGATACGGCCAAAACGCTGCTCCAGACGATTGGGGTTCCACGGGAGATCGTAGTTCACCATTAAGTGCGCGCGTTGGAGATTGATCCCTTCGCCCGCGGCGTCGGTTGCGAGCAAGACCTGCACCCCGGGGTCATGACGGAACGACTCCTGTGCCTTAAGGCGCTCCTCACGCCCTATGCCACCGTGAATGACGACCACTGCTTCCCTGCGACCAAGAAGCGTGCTGACACGTTTGGTGAGGTAACTAAGCGTGTCACGGTGCTCAGTAAAAACTACGAGCTTTTGATGTGGGGACGAGTGTGGAGGTGGAATGTTGCCGGCGCCATACGGTACGGATTCTTCGGCTACTTGATTGGCGATGGCTGTGGGCGTGAAGATTTCACTGAGTAAACCCGCGAGTTCACGCCACTTGCGATCTTCGCCACCATGTCGCACGCTGTCGGCCAACGCTTCAAGTCGCTCCAATGTCGCAATCTCAGCCTTCAGTTCACCAATAGTGCGCGCGGCCGTTGCCTGATCCAGAATCTCTTCTTCTGTGGCTTCCACCTCATGGTCAGGAGCATCCTCTAGATCTTCCACGTCGTCCGCGTCAAGCATCGGGGTCGCAGTGGCGAGAGCCTCGGCAATCGCTCCGCGCTGGAGTAGTTCTAGCTCACGGCGGCGTTTCTCTAACCGTTCACGACGACGGCGGAGCGACTGGTAGATCGCCTCGGGTGAGGACGCAAGCCGCCGCTGCAAGATCGTCAATGCGAAACCTACTGTGCCTGCCCGCTTATCGTTCTGCAGTGCTTCGGCGCGATTGAACTCCTCACGCACGTAGTCGGTGACTTCCTTGTAGAGCCGCGCTTCCGCAGCGGACAGCTTGTAGGGAACAGTGTGAGCAATGCGCTCCGGGAATAGCGGCGTACCATCAAACTTGACCAGACTTTCCTTCACCATGCGGCGCATCAGATCGGAGACATCGACCTGATGCACCCCGTCCCGAAAACGACCCTCAAAGCGGTCTCCGTCGAGTAAGGCAAGGAACAATTGAAAGTCCTCTTCCTTGCCGTTGTGGGGTGTCGCAGTCATCAGCAAGAGGTGCCGAGTGAGAGTACCGAGCAATTGTCCGAGCTTGTAGCGTTTCGTGTACTTGACCTCGCCACCGAAGAAGGTAGCCGAGAGTTTGTGTGCTTCGTCACACACGATGAGATCCCAGCGACAATCTGGGGCTTGGAGTTTCTGCTGTACGTCCTCATTGCGAGAGAGTTTGTCCAAGCGGGCGATGACAAGGTTGTTCTCCAGAAACCAGTTGCCGGTGCGGGCGGCTTCAAGTTTGTCATTGGTTAAGATGTCGAAAGGAAGATGGAAACGGCGATTGAGTTCGTCCTGCCATTGTTCAGCCAGGCTGCCGGGGCAAACAATCAGACAGCGCTGCAGATCGCCACGCACGATCAGTTCCTTGATGAGCAACCCTGCCATGATGGTTTTGCCTGCTCCGGGGTCGTCGGCAAGGAGGAAACGGAGCGGCTGGCGTGGCAACATCACCTCGTAGACTGCGGTAATCTGGTGCGGTAGCGGATCAACGAGCGAAGTGTGGACAGCGAGTAACGGGTCAAACAGATGTGCAAGGCGGATGCGTTGCGCTTCAGACACGAGGCGGAACAAATGCCCGTCGCCGTCGAAGCTCCACGGGCGGCCTTGCTCTACCACTTCGAAGCATGGTTCATCGTGCCGATATAACAGCTGGTTAGCGACCCGGCCAGTCGAGTTCTTATACGTCAGCTCTAACGCCTCAGAACCAAACCACTGTACGTTAACAACAGTGACGAGGCTATCCGGGAGGATGCCGCGCACGGCGGCGTTGGCGCGTAGATCTTCGAGCTTGCTCATGTTTCAATGACAGAAACATTTCCCCAAGAAGAAAACGTGGGTGGACAGGAAAACGATTCATACCCCCTGTACACAAAACGCTACAGTATTTGTGATGAAAGAGTCAAGAAAAATGCCGGACATATAGGTCCGGTACACCAAGATGCCGACTTACTCGGCAGCACGAGGACGGGCAGAGCCCATCCTACTCACGTAAACGCCTGGCGCAATTGGCGGCGGAAGACACAGAAAAAAAGGAAACGTGCAGCGTAATGGGGAAAGGTAATAAGGCGGCGACCGGATTCGAACCGGTGAATGGCGGTTTTGCAGACCGCTCCCTTAACCACTTGGGTACGCCGCCACGAGCCTGCGTACCTTATCGTGTCTACTAGGTAAATTTCAACACCCCTCATGGGGGATTGGGAATGAGGATTTGGGAGATGGGGCAAACCGTCCATTGTTCCCCTTTGCTTTTCTTTCACTATTTCGCCTTCTTCCCTGGTCTTCTATGGGTAGTTTCCGCTTTTCCTTACTTCTGATATGTGAGGGGCAGCAGTGGTTATTGTCTTTCTTGTTACCCGTAACCCGTTCTCTACCATCCAATAATTGTATGATTGAACGTTACACTCGCCCGGTAATGGGCCGTTTGTGGTCAGAAGAAAATCGGCTGGCCAAGTGGTTAGAGGTCGAATTACTTGCCTGCGAAGCGCTCGCCCAGCGTGGCGAGATACCGCAAGACGCGGCCGTGCGTTTACGGCAAAATGCACGGGTGAATGTCGCCCGTATGCAGGAAATTGAAGCCGAGGTGAAGCACGATATCATCGCCTTCGTCTCGTCAGTCGCTGAAACGGTGGGCGAAGAAGGTCGCTATCTCCACCTTGGACTCACCTCTTCTGATGTAATTGATACCGGCTTTGCTGTGCAGCTCTGCGAGGCGACCGATGTGCTGCTTGCCGATCTTGACGCGTTCGCTACTGTTCTCAAAGCACTTGCCCATGAACATCAAAAAACGGTGATGATTGGCCGTACTCATGGTGTGCATGCCGAACCTATCACCTTCGGCTTGAAAGTGGCACACTGGTATGCAGAGATCCGTCGCAGTCAAGAACGCCTGCAGAACGCCAAGAAAGAAATTGCCTTTGGCAAAACGTCTGGAGCAGTCGGGACCTTCGCCAACATCGACCCTGAAGTCGAAGCCTATGTCTGCTCTCGGCTAGGACTGCAACCCGAACCTGTCGCAACACAAGTTGTGCCACGCGATCGTCATGCGGCGTATTTTTTGACGCTGGCGTTAATTGGCAGTTCGCTTGAACGCATCGCGACTGAAGTCCGACATCTACAACGCACTGAAGTTTTAGA
>JAYVFX010001217.1:0-4032 GCA_043772795.1 Deltaproteobacteria bacterium | reverse complement strand
CTGGACGAGTTGCAACAGATTGTGGGTGAGCGTGGAGTGTTGCCTTTGGAACTACGCAACGAAGCCTACTACCACGGAGATACGCTCCTGTGCGCGTTCGGGCCCAACCTCCGCTTTCTATTAGCCTACCTCCCCGCGCTGACCCCCGAGTCGGTCACACGGCTCTCCAGCGTAATGACGGATGAGATCATTGCGCTGAGCACAGCCGACGCCGCGTTGTACGCTGCGAACTCATTCGCACTGAGCACCGACCGAGGACACTTTCTGTTCGTGCCAGCGGGAGTGAGCAGCCGACTCGTAGCCCAAATCCGGGAACGCGGGGTAGAACCAGTTACCATTGAGGTGTCGGAGTTCTTGCGCAAAGGAGGAGGTGCAGTCAAATGCATGATTGGTGATGTGGGACCCGATAGTGACACCGGCGTGACACCCGTGCAGAGCGCCTTTCGCCGCGAGCGAGATTACCGAACCCTTTTTCCGGCGGAACGATCGCGGAGCGAATGGCAGGCCTAGTATTTCGTCAGTGTAAAGATGCGGGTTGCCATTGCTTTTACCTTCATTGTTCAACTCTCGATCCTTACCCTATCCTTACTCCCTGCCAGAGCCTGTCCTGAGTCTGTCGAAGGAGAGAGGGCAGCACGAGCAGAGCGCGTACAGGTGAGGGAATATCCTGAGTCAGTCCAACTGAAATCCGCTCTAAGCTCTGCGCGTAGGAGTAAGCGGCGGTGTCAGGAGCCGCAACGCCAGCAACACACTGCGCTCGATCATCTATCGAGGTAGGCAAACTCGTGTCGGGCGTGGGCGCCAGCCCCGATAGCACCGAGTCCATCCAGCGTCGAGGTAAACAGGCTTACGGTATTGCCGTCGGAGGTACCACTAGCGACGCCCGCTTCTACTGCTAAAGGGATTCATTCATACATCCTCTTATGGTGGGTAGGGGCGGTGGGTTGCGAGACACTGGCAACCCCGCTTCGTTCCATGCGGTCATTCCACCAACGAGCACGAACACCGGCCCGAATCCCGTCTTCAGCAACAGTTGCGCCGCTCGCACCGAGCGGCCTTCTGTGTTTCATACCGTGACAATAGTGCGCGTTGGACTACCCTTCAGAGGAATCTCTTTCACCTTGAATGGCGGGCAGGTTGCGTTCGCCGACTACCCGCGGGTAAAGAACCCTTCAGCCCCTTCGACTGCCAGCGTCATCTGAAAATTTCTCACCGTTAAACTCACAGAAAGTCGAGCTCGAACGCCGGTAGTTCCTCGTGCAGGTGTGGGCGTTCAGCCGCGCTGTGACGCGGGCTGCGACGAAAGACCGCAGACGGCGCCAGGCGAACCGGCATCGGCACCGCTACCGCGTGCGCAGCAGGATAGCCGAAGTCACGGGCAAGAACGTGCGCGATGTGGTCAAGAGCGCAGTCGGTCGCGGTCATCACACTGAGGTCGATCACGTCCGCAGTCACATGCCTTGAGCCGGAAACAGCAGCCGTAATGCGACAGTGGGAGCCGCCTCCAGGACGGAGGTGTCCTGCGTCTTCCAGACGTATGGTGACGTGGATAATGTAGGGCGCAAATCGGGCGAGAGCGCCACTCACCTGTTGCTCAATGTAGCGCCGTAACACCTCATTCAGCTCGCTGCATCGTCCACGAATGTCGATCTGCATAATAGTACCCTCATGTTATCCGTGGTAGCCACCGCTTACATCGCCTGAGTAAACGCGCTCCAACGCCTGGACGTTGATGCCTATCCATATTCCGCATGCTCCGACTCTACTGCTATCGCAACTACGCTCAGCACGAACGGTATCATTTCGTTTGCCCTGAGCGTAACGAAGTCGAAGGGTTCGTAATGATTGTTTAGCTCAGCTTCTTGACCAATCTTGTTTTGTTATACCCTGCAAATGCCTTGCCACCCAATTCGTAGTTCTTTGCATCGTAACTTGAAGTGAGCGGATCGTGATGATCTGTTAGGTGGCAGACGAGAATAATATCAGTCTCATCGTCATGGGTTCTCACGAGAGCGCTGGTTTGCGTCATCTGCTGCTCGGCAGTGTGGCGGTTGGTCACTATTGGAGGCTTGGCCGAATGTCTGCGTCGCGCTGCTCGTCACGATCACCAGGGCAATCACCATGCAACCGAGTAGGGTACGGATCCTAGCCATGCAATATCTCCTTTCCCCGCTCGGGTCGCACCAGCGCCGGTAGGGAGGTGGATAACGCTGTACGTCCCAACCATAAACAGAACCACCGTACGTCGCCCACTGGTGTGGCGACGTGGCCCGGTGGCGTAAGAGGGTATGAGGGAAGGTGGTCTCTTCCGGCGAGGTCATAGCGTTTGCGCCAGGCTGCTTACTACCACCTTCCCTGAGCGGAATACTGGCAGGAAGGGTACGGAGTTCTCACGCGTGGCTCGATCCGTTGCTCTCGCGTGAGTCGGACTCGTTGGCACTCCGCTGGTTTGTTGCCTTTTTGTTTTTCCTGAAAGGCTCTTTTTTTGTTCGTCTGCCAGTACCGCTCATTCCTCCATGTCAGCAAAAGTCACGCCATACGATCACTCGTCGTTGTGTGCACAGACTGTGCTCAGGAAATACAGAAACGCAACATGCTCACGCGGTTTTATCGTGCGTTTTCCTGCACATCGAGAAAGAATGCATACGACGGGAGAAAGGGGGATACGTTCGAAGGATTGAGGGCAGTGTCTCGGGCATCGGACAGTGCGAGTTCAGCGTGCGGCGCCGCACGCTGAAAAAGCTCTAGCAATGCGGGCAACTACACTCCTCGACGGCCATGTCGGTCGCTGTCCACAGGGATCGGACAGTCTCCACTGGTTATGAGATTTTCGTTGGCCGTTTCACGAGTTAGCGTGTCCGTTACGACCGGACAGCAGATACTCGGAACGCACTGGATTCGTCGCCTGAACAGAACTGTCTATGAAACTATCCACACCGTCGCTCGGACATCATTTGTTCTTGGTTACGGTGGTGACCGTATCCGCAGCGGGAGTGACACCGAGTTGACGGATCACCTCTACGCTGTTGTTGAAGGACCACGCTTCCACAATCTTCCCGTTCACAACTCGATAGAATCCCGTGCCAGTAAACCGAAACGGCTCCCCCGAGGGACCGGTGCCCATGAACTCGCCACGGTGGACACCCGACGCGGTCCAGCGAGTCGCGACCGTGTCGTCTTCCACGACCATCTCTCCCACAGTAATCTGAAAATCATCGAAGGCAGAGTGCAGCATGGCGATTAACTCGGTGAACCCTTTGAGGCCGTGAATCGGGTCCGAGGCATAGGGTCCCCAGAAGATGATGTTCGGCGCGACAAAGTCGGGAATTGCCGCCAGGTTGCCT
This sequence comes from Deltaproteobacteria bacterium, assembly GCA_043772795.1. Lineage (GTDB taxonomy): Bacteria > Desulfobacterota > Binatia > Bin18 > Bin18 > VGTJ01. The sequence continues at coordinate 688 of JAYVFX010001217.1, read as the reverse complement.
TTGCTCACGATCTCAGCAAAGTACCGTCGGATATGCTCCTTCTTTTGCTCTGTGGGCGTCATAATGATGTCTGCTCCTTTGCTCGCATCGTGCCAGAACAAGTCGTGACAGCTTCTCCTCGCAACGTTTTGGCCCGCTGCGAGGTTTCACGTGTCTCCACCCGCACGCGACGGCGGCTCGCACTGTCTAGCAGTAGAAGCACCATTCCTCGATCTGCCTATGACAGCAAAAGGCAGGCCAAGAAACCTCTTGGCCGACCATGGACTAGGCAAAGGGTGCAATTAAAAGTGATGGGTCACTCATACGGCCTGTTTTATCAAAAGGATGAGCGCCAAAAGTTCCTGTCAAATGTCTGACGGTACAATTGAAAACGCTGATTTTTCAAAATTTGCTTGTGGGAGTTTATAGGAATGAGCGCGTATTTTCCCTCTTGACGACTCTTCCTTCACTTTTAATTGCACCCCGCTTCCTCTGCCCTGGTCCTTCCTCCGGCAAAGACACTGTTCGTTCGGCCTTCGCTCTCCTCCGGTAACCCTGACACGGGTCCTTACTCAGAATCAACAAATGGGGAACATTACCCGGAAAACTGGTAATTGCTCAATAAGTCCGGGTAAACAATCTATGATCTCGCCGTTGCTCCTGAAGTCCGGGTGATTTTTCCGGGCGGAAAGGAGGGGGAGAGTTCTGT
>JAYVFX010001216.1:0-2240 GCA_043772795.1 Deltaproteobacteria bacterium | reverse complement strand
AATGATGTTACTCATCTCAATGACGCTGCGTTGGTGGGAGAGACAGTGGATGCGTAGCTCCTGTTCAAGATTTCAAGTTTTAAGTTTCAAGTTTCAAGTTCAGGACCGGAAGTCCAAAGTTTGCCATTCTTCTCTGAACTCCAAACTCAGGATTCCGAATGTCCGACTACTGACTACTGATTACTGGCTACTGACTACTGGTTTTTCCTCTTTTCGCCTTTTCCCCCTTTCCCGGTTTTTTCTGTAGGGCTGTTCCTTGCGTCTCCTCTCGTCACGCTGGTTCAAAATCGCCGTTAGCCTCGGTCTTTTTGCTTTCCTCCTGCGTTCGACCGATATCTCGGTACTGAAGCAGCAGCTGTCAACGGCACGACCTTCGCTACTCATCCTTGCTTTTGTTGGCTATCTACTCAGTCAGACGTTGTACGCATATAAGTGGCAAGTACTGGCCCGACCGTTGGGCTTCTCTCAGTCGTTGCAGTCTTTCATCATCTATTACTTCGTCGGTATGTATCTCAATTTGTTTGCCCCAAGTACTGTGGTCGGGGATGTCGGACGGGGACTCTTGCTAGCGTCAAACGGAGGAAACACCGGCCCAGCCCTGTATTCTGTGGCAGTTGATCGCATCAGCGGTCTGGTAATGCTGGTTTGGGTGAGTGCGAGTGGATTTCTTTTGTTCGGCCCGACCATCCTTTCTGCAACACTTTGTTATGGTGTGATTGCGGTGGCAATTGTTTCACTACTGGCGTGGCGGGGGTTGCCGTATGTGTTGCAGTTCCCGCTTGCCAATCGACCATTCATCAAACGCATTGTCGATACACTGATCGTTCCGTACCAAGAGAATGCGACAACATTAGGATACGCCTGTATTCTTTCCTACCTTCTTCACTGGTTTCAACTGAGCTTACAGGTGGTACTCGCGTATGCTCTCAATCTCCCGGTGCCGCTTTGGTACCTGATGTTGTTCATTCCGCTCGTGCATATTCTCAGCGCGTTGCCACTGAGCTTCGCTGGTATAGGAGTCCGAGAGGGAGGGTACGTGACGTTCCTTGTGCTTATTGGTGTTGGTAAGGATCACGCGTTTGCCTTCGGCCTGCTCTGGAGTGTTCTAGTGCTGGGAAGTGGTTTGGTCGGTGGGTTAGTATTGCTGTTCTCTTCAGAGGTGCAGGTGTCGATGAAAAGTAGTCAGCTTTCAGCCAAACAAGGACTGAGGAACGAGGACTGAGTCAAGAAGACAAAAGACAGAAGAAAAAACAGAAGACCCCTTGCTGGCATCATTTTTTCTTCTAACTGAATTCATTTTTCGCTCGGTCCTCAGCACTCAGTCCTCATTACTTCTAAAAAAACGTCGGTCGAATCAATATTGTCTCTTCTCGTCCCGCACCAACGGAAATCATTTTTACCGGTACGTTCACTAGTTGTTCGATCCGCTCGACATAACGGCGAGTGTTTGTCGGTAGCGCGTCGAGACTACGGATGTCCGTCAGTTCCTCTGACCAGCCCGGTAACTCTTCATATATCGGTGTGAGTTGTTCTAAGACAGTAGTACTGGCTGGCACTTCATCGTAACGCTGCCCTTTGTATTCATACCCGGTGCATACGCGCAACGTTGAAAAGCCGCTCAGTACATCGATCTTGGTTAACGCGAAGCTGTTTACCCCATTCAACCGCGCCGCAGTGCGTGCAACTACCGCATCAAACCAACCGCAGCGACGCGGGCGACCGGTGACGGTACCGAACTCACCGCCTTTGCGACGGATCGTTTCTCCCTCTGAGCCCAAGAGTTCAGTCGGGAATGGACCACTACCTACACGAGTAGTGTAGGCTTTGGATATTCCAATGACCCCACGAATCTGCTGCGGAGCAATGCCCGCACCAGTACAGACCGCTCCCGCAACAGTATTGGACGATGTCACATATGGATAGGTTCCATGATCGATGTCCAGCATCGTCCCTTGTGCACCTTCAAAGAGGACTTTGCGTCCACGGGTGATTTCATTGTGCAGATAGAGGGAGGTGTTTGTCACATGGGGTGCGAGCCGATCACGAAAACGACGATAGCTATCGAAGATCTGTTGGTAATCAAGGGCTTGTTCTTTGAGAATCACGCTGAGATACGCATTTTTTTCTTGCAAATTGCGCGTGAGCTTCTCACTGAAGATTTGGTCATCAAGCAACTCAACAAAGCGCATCCCGGTTCGGGCCATTTTGTCTTCGTAGGCTGGACCAATGCCACGTCCGGT
>JAYVFX010001215.1:0-2999 GCA_043772795.1 Deltaproteobacteria bacterium | reverse complement strand
ATGAATCAAGTGTTGCACTTTGCTTCACCGCCTTATTGTGTATACCATTCGTCGCATTGTAAAGCTTCCTGCAATCTTCCAGTGGCCCAATGACTCAATAACTCAATTCTTGCAACAACGCTTTGGCTTCTTGCAAGTCTTTGGTATCAAAGCCTTCAGTGAACCAGTTGTAGATTTCGGATAACATCTTGTGTGCTTCATGATGCTTGCCCTGTTGTTGCCACAGGCGCGCTAAACTCGTCACTGCGCGCAGCTCTAGCGACTTCGCCTGCTGCTTGCGCGCAATTTCGATGGCTTTGTGAAAGCACTCCTCAGCCTCTTCCTCGACTTTGAACTTTGAACCTTGAACTTTGAACTGTTGTAGCGTTAGCGTTCCCTTGAGCCGATACAGCTCCGCCTCGTAGATACGCTCCTCATTTTTGTTCACTATCTCAAACGCCTCGCTCAACACGGCAAGCCCTTCCTCTATCTGTCCTACTTTCGCATACGCCTCGGCTAGCAGGGCAAGATACCACGACCGGAAAAGCTCCGCCCCTGTGGCTCGCTGGGCGGCCAAGCCTTGGCGTATCTGTGCAATCCCTTCTTCTCCTTGTCCCTGCTCAGCCAACGCCCAGCCCCGGAGAATAGTGCCCATCACTAACAAGAACGAAAACCCCTGATCGGTCGCGAGCTCGATCACCGCCTCCGCCTGCTTTCGGGCTGCCTGCCCTTCCCAGCGGAACTGATGGAGCCAGGTAGAAAAGTACAGGGCCAGAGCTAGGCTATAGGGATGAGACAGCTCCTGGGCTAGGGTGAGCGCCTCGTGGATCTTCTTTAGGACTTGATCTGGATAGCCGAGATGCCACAGGGCCATGGCCGCATAGCAGAGGAAAACCACCCCCGGATCCTGCAAAGCACGGGAGCGGCGCTTCTGGAGGTCATGAAGGGTAATTCCTTGCTCTAGATGCTCTAAGGCTCGGGCAAATTTTCCGAGATGGAACAAGGCAAGCCCAAGCGCCGTATGGGCTCTTAGGAATAGGGCCGGGTCTTGGGCGCTCTGCGCCAAGTGCAGGAGCTGTTCCCCCAGCTCATGAGCCGTCTGTAATTCTCCCCGCACAAAATAAAACGCCTGTAGTCCTCCCAGCACTCGGAAGAGCAGAGGGGTTTCCCCTAGCCGCTGACACAGCTCTCGTGCACGGGCGTAGGTTTTTTCCACTTCCGGGGCTGCATAGCCCTTGGTGGCCATCAAAGCTGCGCCCAGGATGACTTGCAGTGTCAGTTCTTGTTGAGCATACTCGACCGTGTCCGGCAGGGTTTTCAGTAGTCCTAGCCCTTTGGTCAGATGACCAATCGCCTCGATGTTAGCTGAGCGCTCGAGGGCTCTCTGTCCTGCCCGCTGCCAATAGGGAACAGCTTGCTCCTTAAGACCCGCCTCGGTGTAGTGGTGGGCCAGTAGTTCGGGTTGAGTCTCTTTCGTCTCTGCAAACTTCTCCGCCAATACCTGGGCAATCTGCTGGTGAAGCTGCTGGTGGCGGCTCTTGAGTAACGATTGATAAGCCGTATCCTGCACCAGCGCATGCTTGAAGAGGTATGTTGCCTGTGGCGGCAGCCCGCGCTGGTAGATCAATTCGGCCTCCACTAATTGCCGCAGCCCCTGCTGTAATCGTTCTTCGTCGAGCGGGGAGACGGCCTGAAGTAACTCGTAGTTAAATTCACGTCCGATCGTTGCGCCTAGTTGGGCGATCTCTTTGGCGGGTCCGAGCCGATCGAGGCGGGCCATCAGTGCATCCTGCAACGTAGCGGGAATACCCAGGTGTAGGGGCGCACAGCTGTGCGCCCCTACGGATTCCACGACACTCTTGGTTAGTTCTTCCACGAACAACGGCACGCCGTCTGTCTTGCTGACAATCTGTTGCAGTACTTCCAACGGCAGAGCTTTACCGCCGGTGACTTTCGCTACCATCACCTCGACGTGCAGTCGTCCTAAGCGACTGAGCGTGAGCTGCGTGAAATAGGAGCGCGGACTCCAAGGCGGTATGAACTCGGGCCGAAAGGTCAGCATGGTGAACACTCGGGTCGTAGGGATTTGCTCCAGGAAGGGGGTGAGCACCTCTAGTGTGGAAGGATCAATCCAATGCAGATCTTCCCAAGCACAGTACACCGCTGCCTTCTGCGCCTCCTCGATGATCCACGCTACTAACGCTTCTTGGGTCTTCTGCTTCTGCTTCTGCGGACTCAGCGTCAGCGCTGGAATACCTTCAGGCTGAGGTAACGAGAGCAACGCCGCTAATAACAGCACGGTATCAGCCTGAGGAAAATGATAGGCCGCAAGCATCTGTTGGAGCTTGGTGAATTTAGCCTGCGGTGTCTCCTCCCGCTGAAACTGTAAAAGCCGCTGTAGGTGGTCAATGATGGGATAGAAGGCACTGTTCTGGTGATAGGGCGAACAGCGAAACTCGATGCGAGTAGCGCCCTCGGCCAGGACCTGCTCCTTGAGCGCTTGCACGAGGCGGGATTTACCAATCCCGGCCTCACCGCTGAGCAGCACCACCTGACCGGCACTTTCTTTGGCCTGTGCCCAGCGTCGCTGCAATAATCCCAGTTCTCCCTCGCGTCCGACCAGTGGGGTTAAGCCAGCACCAACGGCCACCTCAAAGCGGCTCTGCGCCACACTCTCTTCCATGACTCGATACACCGACAGAGGAGTGGAAATGCCCTTGAGTGTCTGGGGTCCCAAGTCCTGACACTCGAATAAGCCGTGCACCAGGCGATGCGACACCGTACTCATGACTACCGTGTCGGGCTCGGCTAAGCTCTGGAGTCGTGCGGCAATGTTCGGCGTTTCGCCCAGCGCCAAAACCTCGCGCTTCTCGCCGCTGCCAATTTCCCCGATGACGACTAACCCGGTGTGAATGCCGATACGGACTTGGAGGGAATCTGAGCCGCGACCGTGAGGGAGCGAGGCATTTCCCGCTTGCTGACGCGCGCGGCTCTGTAGTTGCTCAACAATCTCCAACCCT
>JAYVFX010001214.1:0-6162 GCA_043772795.1 Deltaproteobacteria bacterium | reverse complement strand
GGAACGGTTGACGCCTCAGTCACAACCTGTTCATAAATCGCGCGCAATCCCTCTACGAGCTGCTCACTTGCAGTTTTGCACCCCAGGACAGGGCCAAGCCGCTCGATCATGGCGATGCCCCCCGCCACGGTGCGTGGCGCGGTCACATACACGGACAATCCTCGCTCTATCAGCGCCGCAAAGTCTTCCTGGCGATTTTCTTCATCGTTCACGATTACGAGATCCGGCGCCAATTGTATGATGTTCTCGATGTGGGGATCTTTGGTCCCACCGACCTTCGCCACTCGGGCAACATCATCTGGGGGGTGCGTACAAAAGTCGGTCACACCCACAATGGAATCGCCAAGGCCCAGGGCAAAGAGTGTCTCAGTAATGCTGGGGACTAAGCACACAATCCGCCGCGGCACGGTCGGTAGAGAAAGCGGACGGGAAACCTCGTCTAGAAATTCCATAGCTCGTGCTTAGTGTTTGGATCGTAGAATATCATCCAGTGCCTGTTTCTCGTCAGTTGTGATCTCACCTGGATGCTGTGAGGCAGACGATGTCGAAGATGACGAAACCGGAGCTTGACGTGGCAATTCCTTCGCGACTGGTGGTGGCGATAACGGAGTCGAGCGCAGCGATTCCGTCGTCACTGGTGGCGGCACCGCTGGCGTCGGAGCAGGCGCATGAACGGCAGATTTATCTCCGAAGATCCCAACGCTGAACAGTTCTTGTCGCATCAGGAAAATGACCCCGAGGAAGGCAAACACCACACCATAGCCAATGATCAGTAAGAGCTTTGCAATGGTCCGCGAGCGTGGTTTGCGTTGGATTGGAGCTTTACGTTTCTTTTGCGCCATAGAAAATCACCCAGCGTGACGAGGAAAGAGCACGGCCCGAAGCGCATCTCGGCGGCTCTTTTCCTGCCATCCATCAACTCCGTTGTACCACTTCAACCCGATCGATTGCAGCCGTTGATTGCGCCCCGCAAGCGCAAACCAGAAACGTCGCGTCCTGCCGTAAAAGAGGCGCGTGGCAAAGTGCAGCCGGGCCAGCTTCTTCCCGAACCAGGAACCCGCCACCTCGTCTGTATAATCAGCGAACTCAAAGCACTGCGTCTGTAAGGCGCGCGTAATTGCCTGCGCGGCGAATTTTCCATACTCCAACGCGAAAGAAATGCCTTCACCCATGAGAGGCTCTGCTCCGGCAGCATCGCCAACGAGTACGACGTTTCGCGCTGCCAGCGGGGTTTTCGGGACGTAACCGTTGATGGGAAAAGCGCGGAACTTCGGATTGCGGATTTGCGATTGCGGATTTGCGATTGCGGATTGCGGATTATCAATTGGAAGACTTCGGACTTCGGACTTCGGACTTCGGAGATTGAGGCTGCAGATCTCCTCATTTAGAAGTCGTTGCAGATCGGCGTTGGTCAGCCGCGTATCCCCCAACGAATAAATCCCCACGTTGAGGTGAGGTTCTCCGGCGATGAGACAGGGGAATTCCCACAAATAGCCTTTTAGCCCCTGACTCACCGGGAGGAAGTTGAAATCATAGCGCTGCTGAGAAAAACCGTCCCACACGGTGTCAGCAACCGGAACATCGCACATGACGGCTTTGCCGACGGCGGTAGCAGTTTCACCAATAAGCTGCCGTCGTACGCGGCTCCCGGAGCCGTCAGCACCAACCACCACTCGCGCTCGAAACGTTTCCCTGTCCGTCGTCACGAGAACACGATCGTTTTCCCGTCGCAGCTCAATCACTTTTTCACCTTCGCGCACGAGCGCCCCACGTTCACGCGCAGCTCGGACCAGAGAAAAGTCAAATTCATTGCGCCGAATGACAGAACACATCCCTCCATCCTCGCAAAACACTGCTCGTCCCGGCGGCACCTGCACGTAGGCACGATGCACTTGCACGTGCGGAACAGAGAGCGGAATGTCGAGTTCCTCAAGGCACTCAAGGGTGTGGGGAATCAGTCCACCAGCGCAGATCTTTTCACGTGGATGCACGGCCTTATCAATCAACAGAATTTCACCTCTTAAGGTCGGATCGCGTTTGAGCAGGTGAAGAGCGGTTGAAGTCCCAGCCGGGCCAGAACCAACAATAACAATGTCACGATCAATCACAGCCGCTCAGGTTACCACAGGCACCAGAGAGGCAAAAGGTCATAGGATGAAGAAGGTCGCGAAACGAGGTTACCCCTCTGCGTCGGTACTCGTAGGATCCTCGGCCCGAGGAAAGATCGTGTCCTGACGTACGTAGCCCACTTTCCCTTTGGGAGAAAGGGCGCCAAGCCAACCATTCTGTGAACTGATCACAGAGAGAAATAACCCCGGTCCGATTGTTCCCACTTCTTGTGCAGTGTCATTCGCCTCAGCACGGACAGGAACCGAGGTTGCCGCAAGGACTTTATACCGACCGGGCCATACCTCTTTGACATGAGAAACGAAGGCCGCTGGGTCGATCTTCTCCGGCGACAAAAGCAAGGGATAAAAAACTTTCACCTCTCCTCCGTCAACGACCGGGGGAAATTCCCAGCCTTGAGCGACAGTGGTGATTTCGTGCTGCAAACTGCGACTGACCCGACCGGTGGTATGCACGGCAACACTCGCAACCTGACCTTGTGGAGAGACATTCAGTTCTAAAACCACAGCGCTCGGGGATTCCGCAGTTTCGGTCATGCGCGCACGATAGGCATCGCGGATTCCCTTCAGACCTCCTTCTATCTGCGTACGGAATGTAGAACTCCCTCGCAGTTGGTCATGCGGAGCCGCACCAAAGATACGAATGGGGAGCAGCTGGTCAGCGGTCACTACTCGTACCTCCAGTGACGGAACCACGTCAACTGGAGGTGCCAAAGCAAGGGCACCGGCTTCTGGTTCTGTGTCGTCGCCTGACGAGAGTTGTCCATCATGGGAATCCGCTGTTGTTTTCGGTACGCCAGACACTCCGGCGTTTCCTCCACGCAAGGAGGACAGCAGCTTGGTAGCAAAGAAACTGACCAAGAAGAGCGCGAGGACCCCTGCAACAAATCCTCCCCAGCGCGTTGCAGGAGACAACTGCGGTGGCACCGGTGGCGGCAATATGGGCAGTTGCAGAGACTGCGGTCTGGTAGATGGTTCCAACTGCGCGAGTGTAGAAGACACAGTCTTAGCGGTCTTTCGCTGACCACGTGGAGGACGCGGCGGGAGCGGAGTAATCAACGTCGGCTCTGCTGCTTCTGTAGAAAGCGGTACCGTCTCCAATGGTGGCAGATTCTGCGGTGGAGTTGATGACGCAACGTCGTGCAGTAACGTTGACCCACACAAGCTGCACATGCTGTCTTCCGGCGACGTGTTGTGCCCACAGGTCGGGCACCGTTCTGGTCGTCGTATCGAGATTCTCACAGTCGGGTCATCAGCCATAATAGCCTCACTCCGTTCCTCCGAATGTAGGAAAAACCGCTCATTTCTCGCCCCACTCTTCTTGGGGGAGAGTTCTCCCTGGGCTGACCGCAGGTTTACTCAGCCCTCCACCGGAAAGATCCCCCCCATGCACCTCGGAGGTATTGGTGGCAGGCACGGGGGGGGGCTCTTCTCCAGGCTTCGCTTGCTCTTTCATTGCTGAACGAGGCTGCACAACTGATCCTCGCTGTTGGTCCGCACGGCTTTTCGTTATCTTTTCTGTTTCACCGGCAAGACTGGGCGTCTTCTTCGTTTCAGACATTGCTGACTGTGGAGCAAGCGTTCCTGCCCGGAACGCGGTTTCGATACCTATTATCCAGCGTACCGCTTTGACCGCACTCCCCTGTACCGATTGCTGCATCGGTGTTGTCAGCGTTTCATCTGAGTCACTAGGAGTTCCTTCAATTCTGGTGGTCGCAAGTCTTTTGCCAGTTTTCGCGTTAAATAACCACACTTCAAAGCCAATATGGTCTTGGCCGACCGGCTTCAGCTTCTCGAACGCCTTCTCCGCAATGTTAACGATCCCATCAACCTTGACGGCTCTCGCTTGCGCTTGCCGAAAGAACAGGTCAGCGTTAATACCCGCTTTTTTGCTCTTTTTGCTCAGTTGATAAGTTATCATCACACCAGCAATGAGAAATTTTGCGTCACCAAGAGAGCCAAGCCGCTCGCGGATTGGCTCTCTTATTTCTCCAGTCTCCGTAAGGGAGTCTCGTGGTAGCACTTCTCTCGGACCAGCATTGGTCTGGACAGTGAACCGTCCAGAACGTTCCAGCGCATCGACAATCTGCGCTTTGATACCGTTCCCAAACAGCCGATCCTCTCCGACACTCGTGTTCGTCTGTGCATCTTTTACCGCATTCTCAAACCGCAGTACGATGATCTTCGTTTTCTTCGGCGCCGCTGGCGCTACAGGAGACATGACAGAGACACGCTGAGGCCTTGATGAAGTACACCCAAAGATGGTCAGGCACACAAGACTACAACACAAAGAAAGTCTCACTCGCGAGATACGTTGGCGCATACGTTCTTCGTCCATCCCTTTCCTATGAGCAACTGACGCTCACCTGCATTCTCCCTACTATACTATCAACCTCTGCTAATTCTAAAAGTCAGTTGTGCGAAAGTCACACAGCTGATTCCTGTAGGACACAAGCCATACCCGACGGACTTTCGCAAGAGGTTTCGTACTCAATCACTTTGGATCTGAGGGGAACTATCACTCAGCGGTTCTTCTGGGGGCACAGAAGACCAGGCTGGGATGAACGGGCAATTTCCGTTCGTCAGACCGTACTTTGGCGAGATAGGCCGAGTCGGCCAGAGAGACACGCGCGAAGAAGGAGTGGGCAATGAGTAATGAGAGCTGAAGCTTCCCTTCCCACTCATTACTCATTACTCATTACTCGTAGCTTCTTTAGGCGACTCCCGCTCGCGGCTGTACGTTGGTACGAATCCAATCCACGATCGCTTGGGTGCTCACTCCCGGAGTGAAAATTTCCATCACTCCAGCTTGCTTGAGTGATTGAATGTCGTCCTGCGGAACAATGCCACCGCCAAATATCGCCACATCTTCAGCTCCACGATCCTTAAGCGCTTTGATCACTGCCGGAAAGAGCGTCATATGCGCGCCGGAAAGAATACTGAGTCCGATCGCATCAACGTCCTCTTGCACGGCGGCTTCAGCAATCATGTCAGGGGTCTGATGGAGCCCGGTATAGATCACTTCAAAGCCAGCGTCACGCAGCGCACGCGCGATAATCTTCGCGCCACGATCATGGCCGTCGAGTCCGGCCTTTGCCACCAAAACACGTAAGATTTTTTCGTCTGCCACGGTTTCCTCCGAAAAAAGCATTCAGTTGTCAGCAATCAGTTGTCAGCCAGAATCCAGATACGTACCAAACCCAGGAAGACAAACGCAAGCTGAAAGCTGACCGCTGATAACTGACAGCTAGTTTCACAGCCACGCCGGATCGCGATACACACCAAATACCTCGCGATAGATGTCCGAAATCTCACCAAGAGTGCAGTTCACCTTTACCGCATCAATCAACACCGGCATCAAGTTGGTACCATTACGACACGCAGCATGAACACGTCCAAGGTGTTCACGCACGACACCAGCATCACGAGTCCGCTTAATTTTGCGCACTCGTTCAACCTGATTACTTTCAACGGTATGGCCAATCTTCAAAGTATCAATGGGCCGTTCTTCCGGCACAGCGTATTTATTCACTCCGACAATCACTTTCTCGCCGGAATCGAGCTGTTGCTGATATCGATACGCTGAATCAGCGATTTCTTTCTGCGGATAGCCAATGTCAATGGCACGGATAATACCACCGAGTTCGTCGATCCGATTGATGTAGGTAAAGGCGTCCTGCTCCATCTTGTCAGTCAGTGCTTCCATCGCCCAACTGCCACCGAACGGATCGATGGTATTTGTCACGCCGCTTTCTTCAGCGATGACTTGCTGCGTCCGTAGCGCAACCATCACCGCCTGTTCAGTCGGGAGCGCTAACGTTTCATCCATTGAATTGGTATGCAGCGATTGCACCCCACCAAGTACGCCAGCCAGCGCTTGGACCGCAACCCGGACAACATTATTGAACGGCTGTTGCGCGGTCAGGCTCGCCCCTGAGGTTTGGGCATGGGTGCGCAGCAGTAATGATTTTGGGTTCTTCGCGCCGAAGCGCTCTTTCATCACTTTGGCCCAAATCCGTCGTGCGGCTCGGAGCTT
>JAYVFX010001213.1:0-9485 GCA_043772795.1 Deltaproteobacteria bacterium | reverse complement strand
GTAGTTGAGTGGGATTTGACACAGAGACTCCAGTAGTCAGTCATGTTCGATGATGAGGGATGGAGAGAAGGAACGTCATTCCCGCGAAAGCGGGAATCTAGGAAGATTAACTCCTCGCTACTGTTTGAAGTGTCTGGATGCCCGCCTGCGCGGGCATGACGGGAATTGACCCCTCAAATTTAGAGTGACTACCTACTGGTCTGCAACTTCAAGAGGGCGACAATCTATGCCGAAGGGCACAATTCAATCCGCATACATTCTTCCAGGACTTCCTCATCTGACCTCACAGATTTCAGCGGCAAGCTGGGAAAGCGTGCGGCGTGGCTTCCGTCAGGCGGGTGAGCATATTCAGAAAATGAAACCAGATGTGCTGGTGATCTACAGCACGCAATGGATTTCTGTACTCGGGCATTCCTTCCAAGCCAACCCAAATCCTAAAGGCCTGCATGTTGATGACAACTGGTATGAGTTTGGCGACTTCCCGTTTGATTTACGGGTAGACGTTGAACTCGGAACCCGCGCAGCGGCGATCGCCTCGTCTCTTGATCTCGCGACCAAGACAGTGAACTACCATGGGTTTCCTATCGATACCGGAGTGCTCGTCGTCCAACGATTTGTGAATCCGCAGAATGCGATTCCGGTTGCCATCGTCTCGTGTAACATTTACGCCGGGCAGGAAGACTCACTGACGCTTGGACGTGCGATGCGACAAGCGATTGAGGAGAGTAGGAAGCGTGCTGTCGTCATTGCCTGCACCGGGTTGTCTGCACGGTTTTTTACCGAAGTGATTGATCCACAACAGGACCGTTTCTCTCGTGCCGAAGATGACACATGGAACCGGCGCATCCTCGACCTTATAGCCCAGGGGAAGAACGCAGAGGTACTCACTCTCAGTGCTGAATATGCTAAAGCTGCCGTACCGGATATGGGGTTCAAAGCCTTCGCGTGGTTGATGGGCGTGTTAGGAACACCCGCTACTCCGGGGAAGCTCTTAGGATATGGCCCTGTCTGGGGGACTGGTGCTGCGGTGGTGGAATACTCGCTGACATAAAACGTAATGGGGAGTGGGGTGGTTACGCATTACGTTTTACGCTCTCATTACTCATCACTCGTAACTCAGCACTCGCAACTCATCACTCGCAACTCATTACTCGCAATTCATTACTCGCAACTCATTACTCATTACTGGTACTTATATGATTCGTACAACCGTTGTCGGTAGTTGGCCATTACCAGAGATGTATCGGGAGCGCCTCCTGCAATATCATCGCGGGACACTACCTGAGATGTTAGTGAGACCCACGTTGGCAGGCGCTGCTGAGGTTGCCATCCGCGAACAGAAAGCGACTGGTGTGACGCAATTCATGGGTGGTGAGTTTTTTGCTGAAGCCTTTATTCAACATATTCCGCGCAAGTTGACCGGGGCTAAACTCGTCAAACCACAAGCCGCAGAATTGCGCGACTACGCTGATCTGGCTGAATATGAACTGATCAGCGAGATCGCCGCACCGCACGGGTTAGGGTACGCTGAGGCGTTTCGACGAGAATCTCAGATTGATAGTGCTCTGGAAAAGGTTTCGGTTCCTGGGCCGTTGGAAGTTTTGGCGCATCTACGGCCAATAGAGAAAGCCCAGACTCAGTTACAACATGCAATTGAGATTGTGAATCAGGAAATCCATGCTCTTGTTACTGCTGGAGCGCGAGAGATTCAGCTCGATGTTCCCTACATTGCCGTACAATCTGTCCTCGCGCAGATCGCGCCGGCACAAGCGGTGGCCTTGGTTGCGCAAAGTTTTGCCAACGTATCCGTGACAAAGACGATTCACTGTTGTCTCGGCGACTTAGGTTCAAAACCGGTGATCCCTGTCCATAACCTGAACGCGCTGATGCCGTTTGTGAAACAATTGGCTGGAGTTGTAGACAAGGTGCACCTGGAGTGCTCTCACCCTGGGCAATGGGCAGACCGTGCGTGTTTCCGTGATATCCCAAAGGAACTCGAAGTGATTGTGGGGGTTGTGGATGTGAAGACGCCAGTCGAAACGACGGACGAGATTACCGAACATATCCGCGAAGTGCTACGCTTCGTTGAGCCTGAGCGGTTATGGATTGCGCCTTCGTGTGGATTTGGCCGACGACGGACGACTGACATCGCGGTTGGCAAACTCTCACGTATGGTTGAAGCCGCGAAGCGGTTCTAAGACGTAACACGTAATACGTAGGGGGAGGGGTGGTTACTCTTTACGTTTTACGTTTTATGCTTCCTGAGCCCTACACTTTTCATGCTGTGGAAAGGAATAGCCCATGAGCCGTGACCAAAACCTGGCCGTTGCCCAGTCAACGGAGCTAAAACCGATTGAAGAAATTGCAGCCCGCCTTTCTCTCCCTTCGCAGTATCTTGAACTTTACGGGCGAGTAAAGGCGAAGATTACACTTGAAGCATTTTTTACAGCATCGAGCCGGCCAACTGGAAAACTCATTCTAGTTTCAGCCATCAATCCGACTCCAGCAGGCGAAGGTAAAACCACGACGACTATCGGTTTAGGGCAAGCCCTCGCGCGCTTAGGGAAGAAGGCGACGGTTGCCGTGCGTGAGCCGTCGATGGGCCCTGTGTTTGGCGTAAAAGGTGGTGGTTGCGGTGGTGGTCGTTCGCAAGTATTGCCGATGGAAGACATCAACCTTCACTTTACGGGTGACATTCATGCGGTCACCTCAGCCCATAATCTTCTGTCGGCAATGATGGATAACGCGTTGTTTCATGGGCAGGTTGATCTTGACGTACGTCAAATCCGTTGGCGCCGCGTCATGGACATGAATGACCGTGCCCTGCGGCAGCTTGTGATTGGCCTGGGTGGTCGGCTCATGGGAGTCCCGCGTGAAGAAGGCTTTGATATTACCGCTGCCTCTGAGGTGATGGCGATTCTGTGTTTAACGAATGGTCCAGCGGATTTGATCGAGCGACTTTCACGCATCGTGGTTGGATTTTCGAGTAAGGGGAAGGCAGTTACTGCCAGTGATGTACAAGCAGCGGACTCAATGGCGATCATTCTCAAAGACGCGCTCAAGCCAAACCTCGTACAGACGGTTGAAGGAGTTCCTGCCTTTGTCCATGGGGGTCCGTTTGGCAACATCGCGCATGGTTGTAACAGCATTATCGCCACGCGTTTGGCCCTGAGTTATGCCGACTATGTTGTTACCGAAGCCGGGTTCGGGTTTGATCTAGGGGGCGAGAAATTTTTCGATATTAAGTGCCGCGCCGCAGGATTATGGCCGTCTGCAGTCGTTTTGGTGGCGACAGTCAAAGCCCTCAAGATGCATGGAGGGACGCCAGTGAGTGATGTTAACAAGCCCGACCTCAAGACGCTGAAGCTCGGCATGACTAATCTCGCCAAACACGCGGAAAGTGTCCGTGAATTCGGTGTCCAGCCGATTATCGCGATCAATCGCTTTGCCACTGATACGGAAGACGAGCTGAAACTTGTTGTCGAAGAATGTCGCATGCTTGGTCTCGAAGCTCGTGTGATTGATGTCTTCGGGCATGGCGGCGAAGGCGGATTACCGCTAGCCGAAGCCGTTGTCAACGTTTGCCAAGGCGCGACCCCCACTCCCAAATTTCTCTACCCATTGGAAGCTTCCATTGAAGATAAAATCCGCACCATCGCGCAGAAGATTTACGGTGCAGCGGATATTGCACTCTTGCCCCGTGCCAAGACCGATCTTGATCGGATTAACGCCCTCGGCTACAGCAAAGTGCCAATCTGCATGGCAAAGACACAGATGTCATTGTCTGACGATCCCAAAGTGTATGGTCGACCACGTAATTTTACTCTCACTGTGCGTGAAATTCGTCTATCCGCAGGAGCAGGATTCTGCGTGCCGTTAACTGGAGAGATGCTGACGATGCCCGGCCTCGCAGCAAAGCCAGCAGCATTCGGTATGAAGATGGATGCGGATGGAAAGATTTCTGGGATGTTTTGAAAAAGTAGTCAGTACCCAGTAGTCAGCATTCAGTAGAGAAAATACTATGGGATTCTGACTACTTTTCTGCCTCTCGTCGCATCAATTCCGCATAACAATAAATCAGTGCTAAGCCACGATACGGTCTCCAGCGTTCAGCGAAGGTGCGCATTTCCACCTCGCTCGCTTTCTCGGCTTTGCCAAGTAACCCTTGCGCAAGATATTTCACGACGCCGAGATCTCCACCGGGAAAGGCATCCACGCGTGCAAGGCCACGCATTAGGGCAATATCGGCGCTCCATCGGCCAATGCCTTTGATCTGAGTCAGTTGCTCGATGACGTCTTCATCCGAGCGCAGACTCAGTTCTGTTTCCTGGACCGCGCCTGAAGTAAACGCCTGCCCGAGGCGAACCAACGTTGCCGCCTTGGCGCGACTCAGGCGAAAATGAAGCAGGTCTTCTTCTTTTTGTTCAGCAAACCGTTCAGGAGAAGGAAAGGTATAATGTGTCTCACCATTAGTTCGCCAAGTTTCTCCGAATGTCTCGACGAGTTCTTTCTTAATTGAGTAAGCAAACGTCAAGTTCACTTGTTGCGACAACACTGCCATAACCAACGCTTCAAATACTGTCGGGCTTTGGACGAGTTTGAGCCCACGGAAACGAGGCGTAATTGGCGCAAGCAGTTCGTCTTGCTTGGCGAGCCGATAGAACGGCTTGAGATCGAGGTCGGTGCAAAGGATATGACGGAGCTGAGCCGCGAACTCTGGGCGATCGAGGTCGACTTTTCCTTTGCCTTCTAGCTCTACTCGGAGCAATGGCTTCGCGGTCGTGCCTTCATCCGTGACCGTTGCGAGCGCAAGATCTCGACCAACAGATAACAACCGTTGGTATTGACCGGGCATAACTCGATCAACGATTTCGTCTTTGAAACGGGTGAAACGGTGAGCAGTGAGGTCGAAAGAGTAGGGAGGAACAGGAGTAAGAGTGAAACGGCGAGTCGAACGACCTGTTGGTAAGGTATGTTTCATTGGGGAGGCGTCGCTCCGAGAAATCTTGCTGGGAGGAGAGAAGGATCAGAAATTTCCTCGCTGATCCGCAATGTTGTTTTCCCATCACCATCAAAGGTCGGGTCTAACCGCCCGTTGGGAAGGTAACGCAGGAGGGCAAAGTTCGTGTGGCGTGCGTTCGCGCAGGTGGCGGCGACGAGGACCTTCCCGTCAGGCTGTAACGCGAGAGCTCCAACGACGTCACTCCGTGTCCCAACTTCCGTAATCACCTTCCCACCTACACCAAATGCGCTATCGATGCTGCCATTGGGATGGACACGAAGCAGCGCAATGCTTCTGTAAAATGGATTCCCGGCAGCAAGGATTTTTCCATCAG
The DNA here is from genome assembly GCA_043772795.1 of Deltaproteobacteria bacterium. GTDB lineage: Bacteria > Desulfobacterota > Binatia > Bin18 > Bin18 > VGTJ01. Next base: position 4,149 of record JAYVFX010001213.1, on the reverse strand, counting down.
GCTGCACCGCAACCTGACAAAAGCCGTCGCAGTTGTAGAAGGGCGAAAAAACCAATCCTCGGTGTTCGGTGGGATTTGTAAGATTGATGGTTTGCTCTATCACTTTTCCTGCCGTGCCGAAGCTTGGGTCATACTGACCATCTACACCATAACGGGCAAGGACGAACACTTGATCCAAGCCAGATGATGATTCTCCGCCTCGAACGACTTTTCCATCAGGTTGAGTTGTTGTGCTTTGGCCTTGAAAATCGTTCCCGTTAAATTGTTCGGGTTCGATGTGGTTTCGATAGTTCCGGCTTATTGCGAGAGGCGTACTCCCGTTATCGCCGATGCTTGCATCACGACTGCCATCGGGACGATAGCGAATGACAAAAAAGCCCCATCCTGTTCCATCCCACATGCGACCGCGTACAACGATTTTTCCCTCCGGGCGAAGTTCAAGAGTAGTGACCGTATCTCGATAAGACTCGTGTTCTTCTTTCTTCTCGGCACCGAGATGCGAGGTGACGATACCATCTTCACTAAACGTGTTATCGAGACGCCCATTGTGTTGGTAGCGGATTACTGCAACAGCGTCCCCCGCGGTACCGGCAACGACAATCTTCCCGTCTGGCTGAATGATAACCGCGGCTGCTTCATCTCGGACCGCTGTCGGTACGCCTCTTGTCCCGTAGAAAATGCGACTTCGAGGAGAAACTTCGGTTTCACAGTGGTCTGCGCCCGGGATCAGTTTAAGATTTGTGGTGACACTTCCAGCGGTACCGAAATGGGCGTCCGAATGGCCGTCTGGCGTGTAGCGTTGGAGGGCAAGATCGTAGTCGGTTTTATAGACTGAGCCGGCAATCGTAATACTTCCGGTAGGAAGCACAGCGAGTGAGTGTGGAAAGTGAATGGTGGTGACTGTCTCTCCATTTTTTCCAAAAAGGTGATCTTCTACTCCGTTGGCTGTATAGCGAGCGAGAAAGCGGGCAAGATGGGAACCCGTCATAACCAGTATTTTTCCGTTAGGTTGCACAACGAGAGGAACACCCGCCACGGGCTGTCTTGTTGATCGCACCGTCCCTTGGAAGCCGAATGTGATATCTCGATTGCCATTGGGAAGGTAGCGAGCAAGAGTAAAGTGACAGTTGATATCATCGCCGACAATAAGCAGTTTACCGTCGTGCTGAAAAGCTGCGGCAGTGATTCGTCGAAAAGGTGCGAAAGTGAGAAGCACGATGCCGTTTTTGCCAAAACGGGAATCTTTCCTTCCATCGGACTGGAAGCGTACGAAAAAAAGGCGTTGTTCTGTGTAGCCTCGTGACCAAGAGCAGACATCGAATGTCTCTAAGGGTTCCATCACCGGCGTATTGTTGACCGCTGTTGGTGTTACTCCGGCAAGCATCAGTCCACCGTCTGGTAGTGCATGCAGAGCTATTGGAACAGCAGAAACCTCAAACGCTCCGATTACTTTTCCGTTTACCCCAAATCCGGAATCGATTCGTCCATCCAGAAGATAGCGAAGCAAGAACACGTCTTCTCGCGGGGAAGAGAATTGACCTGTGACAATGATTTTGTTGTCGATGACCACAGCGCGAATTACGGCTTCCGACTCTCGGGGGAGCGCAGTTGTGACAACGCCATCAGTGCCAAAGGTTGCATCAAGGCTACCGTCAGTATTATATCGCGCGATTCTCAAGGTAGGCTGATGTGAAGGAGTGACGCTGTGTTGTTGTCCGACCGCAATGAGTTTGTCGCCATCTGACAAAAGGAGCAGCGCCTCAACGACAAAATCTACCCGCATTTTGCCGTCTGTGCCGAATTGGTGATCGACCTTGCCATCAGGGGCGTAGCCAAGGAGCACAGAGCTACCACTCTCTCCTTCGGTTGACACTGCGGCTACGATGATTTTTCCATCTCTCCGCGAAACGAAAGAGCGTACGTAGTCATTGCTGCCGAGGAGGGAAGGGTTCTGGGAAACCTGTTGTGGTGAGGCATGAACGAGACAGAAAGAGAAGAGAGGTAAGATGAGGAGAGACAGCAAGAAATCTGTCCGCCGGTGGAGTATGAATTGCAGAGAGATAATGAAAAAAAACGGACAAGGCAGCATAGCTGAACCTAGAGGTGCTGTTTAGGATAGGAGGAAAAGTGAAGTCACCACGAATGTTTCTCACTCTTCCTCTTTAACACTCACCGCTAGATCACTTCCTTCTCTCGTAACTCTCCGACTTCCTCCCACGAATACCCAAGCAACTCGGTGAGGATGAGTTCAGAGTGCTCGCCGAATTCTGGTGCCGCACCTTTGGGATCACCAGGTGTTTCGCTCAAGCGTACTGGGAAGCCGACGATTTTGGTCTTGCCGATGCGTGGATGATCGTAGTCAACGATATAGTCGTTCTGCAACATCTGCTCGTCACGCATGAGATCGTCGATCGAATTTACCACCGTGTAGATGAAATCACCGCCCTCTTTGAGCGCTTTCATCCAGTATTCACGTGGTTTAGTCGCAAAGGCCTTATCGAGAATCGGCACGAGTTCTTTGGCGTTTTCTGCGCGCTTGGCCATCGTCGCAAACCGCGCATCTTTCAAGGTCTGTTCAACCCCGAGGACTTTACAGAATGTCGGCCAGTAACGATCCTGTTGCGGCATCGCCAGACAAATCCATTTATCATCACCACACCGATAGTGATTCCATAATGGGCTCGGAGCTGCCGCCCGCGGTGTACGCTTAAACTCTTTGCCGAGGATCGCCTTGCATGAGACGTTGAGGCCCTGGAGAGCCGTCATGCTGCCAAGATGGGAACTATCGACTTGTTGGCCGATTCCGTATTTGTCACGCGAGATCAACGCTGCGAGGATACCGTAGGAGAGCATGATGGCGCCCATCTGGTCGGCAATCCCACCGGTAATCGCCAAAGGCGGCATGTCAGGTTCTCCGGCGGCTGTCATAATGCCTGACCGCGCTAGGCCCATATAGTCGAACGATGGCTCAGCCGAGTCTGGTCCAAACGGTCCATAGCCGGTTGCACTGGCATAGATGATCTTCGGATTATGCTGCTTGAACTTTTCGTACCCAAGCCCCAGCCGGTCTGCGACGCCTTTGCGGAAGTTCTGCACAAACACATCGGATTTTTCCACCAGCTTGTACACGATTTCTAAGGCCTCAGGCTTCTTGAGGTCGAGTGTGAGGCTTTTCTTATGGCGGTTGTTGGCTTCAAAGTAGAAATTCGGGCCGCTGGTTGCACCGACCATCGCACCGGCAATGCTGAGGACCCCGCGCCCCGGATCTCCCCCAACTCGTTCTTCAATCTTAATGACTTCGGCGCCGAGGTCGGCGAGCATCATGGTCGATACTGGCCCTTGTTGCCAGATCGTCCAATCGATAACGCGAACTCCATCAAGTGGTCGTGGCATGATTGTCCCTCCTTGAAACAGGCTTCAGGCTGTAGGCTTCAGGCTAAAGGGGCCCCTCCCTAAAGCCTGCGACCTGTGGCCTATAGCCTAGATGATCTCTTGTTCCTTCATTCGTCCAATGTCTTCCCATGAATAGCCGAGCATATCAACCAGAATCTGCTCGGTGTGTTCGCCAAACTCCGGAGCCACTCCGCGAGGGTCGCCAGGAGTTTTACTAAACCGGACGGGAACGCCGACAATCTTCACCGGTCCCCAGGCCGGGTGATCGTACGGAACAATATAGTCGTTGGCCAACATCTGTGGATCATCAGGGAGATCGTTGATCGTATTGACGAGGGTATAAATAAAGTCACCGCCATTCTTCAGAATCGTCATCCATTCGTCACGTGGCTTAGATGCGAAGCGTTGGTCAAGCACGGTGATCAGCTCTTCGCTGTTTTTGCCGCGAATCACCATTGTGGCGAATTTGGGATCTTTCTCCAGGTGTTGAATTTCCAGAGCCTTGCAGAGATCCGGCCAGTAGCGATCGGCTTGGATCATGGCCAAGCAAATCCATTTATCGTCACCACACTTGTAGTGATTCCACAATGGATTCGGCGCTTTGGTGCGATAGGCACGACGGAACTCTTTGCCGAGCGTCAAGCGACTCGATAGGTTCAGCCCTTGTAAGGCCATCATGCTGCCTAAATGGGAGGAATCGACCTCTTGACCAATACCGAAACGTTCACGCGTGTACAGCGCAGTGATGATGCCGTA
>JAYVFX010001212.1:0-7092 GCA_043772795.1 Deltaproteobacteria bacterium | reverse complement strand
ACGGAAAAATGGCGACTGTGAACTGCCTGTTTCCGTCTTTGCCTTCTTATAAGAAAGATGAGTCTTCTTAATCTGCGAGTACCTTCCGTTCTATCTCCCTGTGCGATAGACGGGAGAAGAACCGATAAATTATGAAGGGAAGAGGAGACTGGATGACAAGTGCACCGTATGTTGCCAGGAAGTTCGCGTTAAGTGGGGTAGTAGGGATTTCCGACCAAACGCTGGATATACATTTTAAGCTGTACGAGGGGTATGTAGCTCAGACCAACCACCTCACGGCAAAGCTGAGTGATCTGACGCAGAGTGGACCGATTGATCAGGAAAAAATGGCTGCCTATTCTGAACTGACCCGTCGGTTGGGTTTCGAATATAACGGCATGATTCTGCACGAATACTATTTCGACAATCTTAAGAAGGGAGGGTCTTCAGAGCCTAATCCTAACTCGACATTCGCGAGATGTGTTCAGGCAAGCCACGGTAGCTATGAAGCGTGGAAATCCGACTTTGTAACGATTGGTAAAATGCGCGGGGTTGGCTGGGCAGTGTGCTATCAGAACCCGGCTACTGGCCGTCTTTCTAATCACTGGATTACCCTCCATGAAGAGGGAAATATTGCAGGATTTACGCCAGTCCTTGTCATGGATGTGTGGGAGCACGCATTTCTCCTCGACTACAAACCGGCTGAACGACCAAAATATATAGAGGCTTTTATCGCGAACGTCGATTGGCAAATGGTGGAAGCGCGGCTCAGAAAGTAAGGAAAATTCAACAACGAGGTGCGGCGCGAGGCAAACCGTTAGGTTTGCCTCGCGAACGGACGTTTTTAACTTCAGGATTATGCGAGAGAACTATCGAGAGTCTCAACTGAAGGTGCGAAGTAGAAAGAGCCAGAAGCAGGGTTGCTAAAGTCGGTCAGCTTGTCTCGCACTCCGCCGTCGGCAGCGTACATAGTCCGGAGCCGTTCACGGAACGGCGCTTGCGCTCTGCAGAAAGCCATGAAGTACAATCCTACTGTCCCATCATGAAAAGCATAAGGAGTCGAGCGGCGGGCGATTTCATCCCGCTTCGGCTTGCTGGCGTCTGCGGTTGCGCCCTGGCGTAGCTCTACGTGAGCTAGGTGGGAGTGGGTGGGTTGTTGTTCCAGACGTGTGGAGTCAGCCTTGGTTCGGCCAAATACGCCTTCTTGTTCTCCTAACGACTGCTTTTCCCAACCAATGAGATCATGAACCCATCGTTGCGCGAGAATGAAACTTCCACCTGCGCCGGGCTGACCATTAGGAACAACTGCTACCTCGCGCTCCCGGTCTGGTGTTGGGTTGCCTGTTCCATCAATGAAGCCAGTCATGTCAAGCGAGTTCCCATAGATGAAGGTCATTGTCTCACGAGCAACCTTCATATGGCCGGTCAGTGCTTGCCGTGCATCCCACTGGACCTTCCAGACCTGATCTTTGCGCGGACTGTTCATCCATAGGAGGAGTTCTTCTTGCGTTCCTTTTGCTTCGCGCCCGCTGCCATCAACGGATTTGACAGTGTCAAACGGTTGGAAGTCATTGGGTATGTCCTTGCTCAAATCCTTCAAGAGGGTTGGCCCAAAGCCGAGAACAAGATTGATCCCTTGATCTTTACAGACCTTGCGCAAGTTCGTCAGGACGGACTTAACGTGAGTTAGATTCGCGCCAGCCTCGCGGCTTAAGTGTACATACCATTGGTGTTGACCCATCGTGGCAAAAATTGCTGCTTGTGGTGTCGGCATAACCTTCTCCTTCATCTGTAGAAAAAATAGTGCGTGTTCCTATTAGCCACGCGCAGCGGTTGCTGTCAAGGTTTCCTCTGTTGTTGGGGACCCTACGGAACTCGGTGGAGTCAGTGGCTACGACGAATAGTGTGTAGGGGTTGTTGCCGCCATATCGCTGTTGCCGGATCATGTCGGATGGAGAAGAGAGACGTGGCGAAAAAGAACGTGTCGTTAGAGTATAGAGGTTGATGTCCGAGCAAGCTGAGCACGAACTCGGTCCTCAATCCATGCATACGTATTCACTAAGCCTTGTTCGATTGAGGCTAGGGGATCTGTGCTTGCTACTCGGGGAGTCGTTGCATCATCAGGAGGGGGCCGAAGCGGGTTTTCAGGAACGGGTGTATACTTTTTGGACACCTGGATACCAGCAATACGAGTGATGATGTCTGCAAGTTGGTTTATGGTTAACGGAGATGCCGCGCCGCTCACGACAGAAACAGGGTGCGACGAAAGCATGGCCTGGTATAGAGCGGAAACGCAATCGTCGATATAACAAAAAGAGCGTAGCTGCTCGCCATCGCCCCAAATTTCGATGTCGGAAGATCCAGTCAGTTTTGCTGTAGCGATTTTGCGACAGAGTGCTGCAGGAGCACGTTCCTTACCGCTTTCCCATGGGGAAAGTGGTCCGAAGACATTCGGAAGACGTACAACTCGGGTCTCAATTCCATAGTCGGCAGAATAATGAAGACAGAGACGTTCTCCCAGTTGTTGTTCTAACGCTACAGTTTGTTGTCTGAGAAGAAAATTTCTCTCTGTAGTGGGTGGGGCGACGCCGGAGATCGACGTCCAGGGGTCGAAAGCGGTGGCGAGGGAAGAGGTAAACAAGTAACGTTTGATGCGCCTCGTCCTTGCCGCTTCGAGAGTGTGAAGGTTTATGAGTAAGTTATTATAGGTAGAGTAGGCTTTTCGTGAAGAGAGAAATTCGCTTCCGCCTGTATCTGATGCCAGGGCATACACTTCTTCAACATTGCGAGTAGCTTCAAAACAGTCATCCTGACGACGCAAGTCGAGTAAAAGAAAGTCATCCGCCGCGTGAGAAGAGAAGTCCGGATATTTGAGATCAACTCCGCGTACCCAGTATCCCTGGCGTTTGAGATAGGTAACCAGATGACAGCCCACAAACCCTCCTGCTCCGGTAACGAGTACGTTCCCACGATAAGCCATTAGGATAAGGTCCTCTCGGCAGGGTCGTTACCGTCGGGAGAGAGACAGTTTCCAGAAGACGAGGTGGTCGAATTTACACGGTTCCGCGAAAGCATGACGAAGTGGCAAAAGAACAAGCTTATGACGTCTGGCAGTTGCGGTGCGAGACGTCGGTGAGTGGAAGTAGGGTTCGGTATTGTCCTCACAGTTTTTACTCTACACGCGCTGCTAGTGGCAGAAGGGGGCAGAGGCGTCCTGGATCGCTTCTGTATGCAAAGCTTGTACTGTAGTGCGACGCAGGACAGCCTCATTGGGGAGTATCTTAATAGCCTGAGGCTTCCCCATTGGGCAATCGAGGAAAAGATGGAATTAAAACTACAACATACGGGAGGGATAGCGAGGATACGTCCAGTAGGGAATCGGGACGTATCCTCAAGACAGACTGGGATATCAGCGGGGTGACAACGCGCTGTCGGAAAGGGCGGCGACTCAGGACAAGGACACCAGGCCCCGCTTGAGGGCGGTCGTCACAGCTTGTGTTCTATCGCTGGCGCCAAGTTTTCCGAGAATATTGTTGACGTGAGTTTTGACGGTTCCTTCACTAATAAACAGAGCGGCAGCAACCTGTTTGTTACTCTTCCCCGCCATCAGCAGTCGAAGGACATCGAGTTCTCGGTTTGTGAGCTCGGGGCCGGTCATCCGTTCTGCGAGTTTTGCTGCAACCTCAGGAGGAATGCGAGTCTGTCCAGCGTGGACGGCGCGAATGGTGTCGAGGAGCTCTTGCGGGGGAGTGTCTTTCAGTAGATAGGCTTTGGCGCCAGCTCGCAATCCGCGGTAAATGTCCTCATCGCTGTCATAGGTCGTGAGCACGATGATGCGCGCTGTTGGGGCTAGCTCGCGAATGCCTGTGATCGCAGTGACACCGTCGACTTCAGGCATACGCAAATCAAGAAGCGTGACATCCGGAGTGAAACGGCGGAACAGTTCGATAGCTTCACGGCCGTTGTTTGCTTCGCCGACCACTGTCATGTCTTCGCGACGTTCGATTAGTGCAACTAACCCTTCACGAACAACTGGATGATCATCAACGATAAGGATACGAATAGGATTTTGTTTGTTCATAATAGTTGTTGTTCCTCAGGAGAATTGAGAGTTGGGCACGGTAACAGCTATTTCGGTTCCTTGTCCGAGAGTACTGATAATAGTGAGATGGCCGCCAAGTCGCTCTGCCCGTTCTTTCATGCTGGTGAGTCCAAAACCACTTCCTGCGGGGGAAGTAAGAGTATCGAATCCTCGTCCGTCGTCATGGATGTGCAGCCGCACCTCACGCGGGTGAAATCCGAGGTTGAGAGAGATGGTCCGCGGTTGAGCATGCTTCCATGCGTTGATAATAGCCTCTTGACTGATGCGCAAGAGGTTTGCGGCGATTTCTGCCGGTAAAGGACAGGGCGTCCCATGGAGTGTGAATGTGATCGGGATTTGTGTACTTGTGCTCAGGCGAACAGCGAGACGATCGAGAGCGGTGGGAAGGTCCTGATCGTCCAGGACTTGAGGGCGTAGTGCGCGCACGGACCGGCGAGCTTCGGTCAGACTCTCTCGGGCGAGGGATGCTGCACGGGCCAAGTGTAAATGCGCACTATCGGGAGCTGTGGAGAGGACTTCTTTTGCTGCTTCTAATTGGATGATGATTCCGGTTAAGCCCTGAGCTAGGGTGTCGTGGATCTCGCGCGCTAAGCGATTGCGTTCCTCGAGAATGGCTGCTTGGCGACGCTCTTCTGCAAAGTTGGCTAACCGCATGGCGAGAGCGACCTGTTGGGCAAGTGCCTGCGCTAGTTCAATTTCTTCGGGGCGGTAACTGTTGATTGCGGTACTTTGGAGACTGAGCCATCCTGTTGCCTCGTCTTCCAATACGAGAGGGACTAACAGAAAGGTATGGATTCCCTGAGCGCGTAACTCTTCTCGTGTGGTAAGACGAGGATCGTTGTCGATGTCGGTGATAAGAATTGGGCGATGTGTTTGTACGAGTTCCGGCCAGAATTGAGACTCGTCCAAGGAGCGAAAGGACTGAGAAGAGGACGAGCCGTGTGAAACGATTTCGGTGCTGCCATTTTCAAAGGACATATAAGGAGAGAAGCTCTCTTGGGATTTCTCGTAGAGCCACAGGCAGGCTCGCTGAGCTTTTAGTTGTTGAGCAATGGCAGTCAGTACTTGGCTCAGAAAGGAGTCAAGCGCAGGTTCAGCTGTAAGTGCTTTGAGAGTCCGAGCGAGAACAACTGTCTGTCCTCGAGATATTTGGGCTTCTTCCTGAAGGAGTGCTTGGACGCTTTTCTGTGAGGTAATATCTTCAAGTGCTTCGACATGGCCGACTAATTTTCCATCGTTGGAACGGAGGGGGGTGGCGCGAGCATGGACCCAGCGGGGGTCTCCGTTCGGAAGCACAAAGCGCCACTCATGGGAGAATTCGCGGCCTGCTTGGATCGCCGATGCCCACGCCGTAGCAACGGAGCTGCGGTCTTCAGGATGTATTGTCTGTAACCAGCCATCTCCTAGTGTAGCTTCAGAGGTTGTACCCGCGAGCGTTTGCCAGCAGACATTTGTGTAGACGATGTTCCCATTGGTATCTGCTTGGGCGATACCAATGGGGGCAGAAGCGCTGAGTAACCGGTATCGAGCCTCACTGTCGCGTAGGGCCTCTTGGGCTTGCCGTCGTTCGAGGATTTCTTGTTCTAGAAGGGTATTTGCCTGGGAAAGTTCGACCGTCCGTGCCGCGACGCGACGTTCTAGCTCTTCACGAGCTTTTTGAAGTTCTTCTTCAATTCGCCTACGGTCGGCGATCTCTTTTTGTAGGGCAGCATTGATCTTTGCTAGTTCTGCTGCCCGATCCCGAATATGAGGCTCTCTTCCCTCGCGAGTGGATTGGTGGAGTTCTGGGAGTTGGCTGTAGGCAATAGTATCATTAGCGTATAGGTGAACATACAGCGGGTGCCCTGCTACTTCATAGCGAGCGTTGTGATAAGGGAAGACGCGTTCTTCTCCGTGCCTTGTCGAGAGCCGTAGTGCTCCTTCGAGGGCTGGTCCGCGTTGAGCGAGCTGTAGGTATTTGGTGAACTGGTGTTGTTCAGAGGGCACAAGGAATTCAACAATGCTGTGGCCGACCATCTGCTGAGTCTGGTACCCTAGTGCGGACGTGACGATGCGACTGACGAACAGTAAGGTACCGTTAAGGTCATGTGTACAAAGGATCGGGTTGTTATCGTCTTCAAGACCCACACGTAGGTATTCGTTGTGGTCAAGAAAGGGCTCGCGCCAGAGACGAGAAGTTACATTCGTCAACTGGCAGTGGAGGGTGAGGAATTTACCAGTGACATCCCGTGATGCGAGAATAGTGAGGGTTGCGTTTACCGGCGGGCCGTGTTGCGGCTGAAGGGAAACAGGTGAGGCTTCGGCCTGTGTGGATGTATGAAGTCGACGTAACAAGGAAAGAAAAAGCTTACGGCTCTCTCGCGCAAGGTAGCGAAGCATGGGCTTACCTCGGAGAGAAGTCGGTGGAATTTGTAAGAGCACTGCGGCCGCTGAGTTTGCCTCTTGAATAGTGCCAGCTCCGTCTGTCACCAAGTATCCTTCTAGTGTATCGGTGAACAACTCGTGAGGTCGTTGTGTTGCGGGCTGGACCGTGCGAGGGCTGGTCTGCGGATCAAGAGGAAATCGTGACGGGTCGGTTCTGATCATCTGGCAGTCACTTGTAAAAGTATAAGCAATGTATTTTATAGGATCTTACATTTGCGGTTTAGCAGAGACATGACAAGGGGGCTGTTGGTTTTTCTTGGGCATTGCTCGAGCATCGGATATCAACATATTTTTAAGAAGCATAGCAGAGATTCTTACAGGTGCTAATTTCTCAGAGAGTTTTGAGGACACAAAAGTTGTGAAATTTCGGGACCGATATAGCGGTTGGAATAAATGCGAAGGGAGAGCCCGGGCCACGTTGGTAGAGAGCTTTGGTTCTCCAGGTCGGTTCTGGCAGTGCTCGCAGAAGTTACTGAATAGATGCCTGCTTCGAATGGAGGGGCCCTAGAGGCACAAAACAAAATATGATTGTGCCCCTTGGGGAAGATGGCATGGCACGTCAGGCTAGGGTTGCTTCGATAAGCATG
>JAYVFX010001211.1:0-3377 GCA_043772795.1 Deltaproteobacteria bacterium | reverse complement strand
AGCCGTACTGGCATCGCCACCCACGAGTATTGCGGGCATACGCGTTGAACGTGTGAGTACCCTAGACGGGCTAAAACTCTACTTACATGGAGGAAGCTGGCTGCTGGTACGTGCCTCTGGTACGGAACCTGTGGTACGATTGTACGCTGAAGCTGGACGTGAAGAGATGACACAGGTGCTCCTTGCCGAGGCGCAGGACGTATTCTTGACCTAACAGGAGAGAATCATGGCGAGACTCCGCATTCTTGGGATGATTATGGCGGGTGGCAAAGGTGACCGTTTGTTTCCGCTCACCAAGGCGCGGAGCAAGCCAGCAGTCCCTTTTGCCGGAAAACATCGGATCATTGACTTTGTGCTGTCAAATTTTATCAATTCCGGTGTCTACGCTGTCTATCTGTTAGTGCAATACAAATCACAGTCATTGATCGAGCATCTCCGCTCTACCTGGCGCTGGCGGATCGGCGGCGGGTTGAAGGATACGTTTATCACCGTAGTGCCGCCCCAAATGCGCGAAGGGCAAAATTGGTATCAAGGGACTGCGGACGCGGTATATCAAAATCTGAACGTAATTCGCGATTTTCATCCCGACCTGATTGCCGTGTTTGGTGCCGATCACATCTACCGCATGGACCTTGGGCAGATGGTCAAGTTTCATATGGAGAACCGAGCTGATGTGACGATTGCGGCCTTACCAGTGCCCATATCGGAGGCCAGCAGTTTTGGCATCATCGAAGTCGATCACACCCAGCGGTTGACTGGTTTCGAGGAGAAACCGAAGAATCCGAAGCCGATGCCCACGGATGCGAGTCGAGCCTACGTCTCCATGGGAAACTATCTGTTCGAGACGCAACTGTTGATGGACGTCTTGCTGGAAGATGCACGGCGGACAACCGAGCACGACTTTGGCCGGACGATCATTCCCGAACTCTTTCCGAAGCGAAAAGTGTATGCTTATGACTTTTTGAGCAATACGGTTCCTGGCGTGAAAGCCTACGAAGAGCAGGGCTACTGGCGTGATGTAGGAACGCTTCCGGCCTATTGGCAAGCGCATATGGATTTGTTGGGAGCAAATCCAGCCTTTGACCTGCACAACCGGGACTGGCCTATCCTGGGTACCGTTTACGATGGACCTCCCGCACGTATACTCGATGGTGACATCCACGACTGTATGGTCGGGGATGGATGCCAGATTGAAGGTGGCAGCATCACGCGATCGGTACTTGGTCATGGCGTTCGCATTGGCAAAGGGGCAGAAATCGAAGGCGCGGTGATTATGGATTACGCCGAGATTAGCGCCGGGGTGAAACTGAAAGGGGTGATTGTCGACCGCTATAACGTCATTCCCGCAGGCAGTGAAATCGGGACCGGTTCAGGAGTTGGTGAAGACCGTTATTTCCGCGACCCTTCCGGGTTGTTCGTGCTTGAACGAGGAGAAACGCGCTCGCCCGCATGATAGTAATGAGTAACGAGTGCTGAGTAATGAGTAAGCACAGGTACGGCAATATCTAACGGGCAAAATTTCGTCACTCACGACTCACGACTCACGACTCATTACTCATTACTCATTACTTGTTACTCTCAATTCTCAACTCTCAACTCTCAACTCCTTCTTCATGCGCTACCTCTGTATCCACGGCCACTTCTACCAGCCACCGCGCGAAAATCCGTGGCTTGATACCCTTGAGGTGCAAGACTCCGCAGCTCCCTATCACGATTGGAACGCTCGCATTACTGCGGAATGCTATTGGCCTAACGCAGCTGCGCACCGCTTAGGGGCTGACAATCGTATTACTGCGATCGCCAACAACTACGCGGCGATAAGTTTTAACTTTGGTCCGACCTTGACTGCGTGGCTGGCTCGGCACGAACCCGAATTGTTGGCTTCCCTTGTTGAGGCCGACCGTTCTAGTAGCGAGCAACACGCCGGACATGGAAATGCGATCGCGCAGGCGTATGGGCATGCGATTCTTCCCTTGGCGAATCCTCGCGATAAGCTCACGCAGGTCTATTGGGGAGTCCGTGACTTTGTGGCTCGCTTCGGACGAATGCCAAAGGGCATGTGGCTACCCGAGACCGCGGTTGATACTCCGACACTTGAGGTCTTAGCTGTCCACAACTTCACGTTTACGATTCTTGCTCCACACCAAGCCAGACGCATTCGTCGGATTGGACAGCCGGTGTGGCAAGACGTGAACGAAGAAACCCTCGATACCCGTCGCCCTTACGTCTGCCACCTCCCCAGTGGCAAACAGATTGTGCTGTTCTTTTATGACGCCCGCATTGCGCGTGGGGTTGCTTTTGAACACTTGCTCGATAGTGGAGAACGGTTTGTCGAGCGTCTGATGGCTGCGTTTCAAGTGGACTCTGACGAGCCGCAACTGGTTCATGTCGCGACAGATGGCGAGACCTACGGCCATCATCATCGCTTTGGCGACATGGCATTGGCTTTTGCGATACATGAAATTGAGCGGCGGGGACTGGCCCGCATAACAAACTACAGTGAATATCTGGCCCTGTATCCACCACAGTGGGAGGTGGAGATCGTTGAAGGTACTTCTTGGAGTTGTACTCACGGCATTGAACGCTGGCGGGCTGACTGTGGTTGTCGCACTGGCAGCTTACCTGGTTGGACACAACAATGGCGAGCACCTTTGCGGGCGGCGCTGGATTGGCTACGGACGGAAATCGACACCCTCTTTGAGCGCCAGGCCGGGACCTTTTTGCGCGATCCCTGGGCCGCACGCGATGCCTATATCGAGGTTGTTCTTGACGGTTCGCCTCAGCGTATCGATGAGTTCTGTATGCATTACGCCGGGCGCGTACTGTCGCCAGGAGATCAGCAAACCGTCTTGAAACTGCTCGAACTGCAGCGTCATCGCTTGTTAATGTTCACTAGCTGTGGATGGTTCTTTGATGAGTTATCAGGATTAGAAGGAACGCAGATCCTCCGCTATGCGGAACGAGCGGTCGAGTTGGCAAAGGACTGTGGACTTTCGCTCGAGGCTGAGTTTGTTGAGCGGCTCCGCAGTGCGCCGAGTAACCTCCCGGAAGTAGGGGACGGTGGCCAACTCTATCTCCGTACGGTGAGACCGGCCCGTGTCGATTTTCCCCGAGTCGTGGCCAATCTTGGCATAAGCCGGATCTTAGAGCCCAAGCGGTTGTCTGAGGTCCCGCCGGCGTTTGCTGTGCAACGCAATGATTATGAAGAGGAAAGTTACGGAACGACTGCCTTCGGAGTTGGCCGCGTGCGGGTCGAGTCCCGTTTGACGCAAGAATCGCGTGCGTTCGCATTCGCGGTGTTGAAACTGAGCGGTCATGATGTGCACTGTGTTGTCCGTGAGGACATGGCAGACAGCGAATACGCACAGATGAAAATC
>JAYVFX010001210.1:0-8097 GCA_043772795.1 Deltaproteobacteria bacterium | reverse complement strand
GCGACCTTACCCTATCTCCCTGCCGAGCCGTATCCCTTCACGCCGCCATACACAGCTGAAGAGATGGGACTCCGATCGATGGAGTTTCCCCATATCCCGCGCTGGAATTTTGCCATGATCGAAGACTTTGGTTCTGTGATGCCGAGTGGATCCCTCACGACAGCGAAAACAATCATTCTGGCAGCCTATCCTGAGCCTGAAGGATTAGTGGGGTACTTCAAGGCGAAACCTGGCGAGATTTATGCTCGCTGGCTCTCGCAAGATACCTATCCACCGGAGAATCTCGGGAACCAGATGATGATGTTGCAACATCGGACTGACCAAGTCGACACGACGAAAACTGATATGTTCATCTATTCGCCGGTGTTGCGCCGAGTACGACGCTTCCCACAACCACGTCGCCAAGATCGGTTCCCAGACCAGCCCATGACATTCGATGACTTTCTTGGCCGCGACGCATGGGAGTTCAGTTGGCGGATCATTGGTACCGATGTCCTAACGGAGACAGTCCGATTCCCTACCGCCCGAGAAACCCTCACATTAGTCTCCGGTGACGGAGCGCTGAATGATATCCCGGTCAAAAGCTTCAAGCTCATGGGCAATGAATATCCGTATTACACGCCCGAGGGTGGAGTGCCGTGCTATGTGCTCGAAGCCAAAGTGAAGCCTGAATGGTTGAAGGAGTATTATGCGCCACGGATTCTCTATTGGGTGGATCAGCACCATTTCTATCCGTTACGTACCGAACAATATGGGCCGAATGGCGAACTTGTCGCGATGGAAGTGCGGCTGGCCGCATTGTTCAACCCAGCAATGAAAGAATTCGGCTATCAAAACCAGATCACCAATTGGTGGAATGCGCAGCTTGATTTTCTCGCTTACGGTATTCACGATGCACACAAGCATTGGCAATGGACAGAGAAAGATCGGGAGACTTACTTTAATCCTGACTTCATGCGTCGCGTGTGGTTCCCGATTCCGATGAAGACGCAAGCAACCGTGCGAACACCAGCGGACATGTTCTTACGGCCTCGTCTGTATCGCGATAAATTTCCCGAGGAACGGAAGATCATCATCCCTCCAGAGGTCGAGGCCCGTATCCAAGCACAGGACGCAGCGGGACGGTTGGTATTTACCGAGACCGTCGCCGACGCGAAGTAACATAAAGTGCGAGAGAAACAATGATTGAGAGCCGAGGGCAGAGCATGGGGATCGCACGGAATCGTCTTACAGCTAGCAACATCACAAGGTTTGTCATTTTTTTACTACTCACTGTGAGTCTCTGGTCGCCAACGCACAGTTTCGGAAGCGTACTGAGTAATGCCTGGGGTGAATTTGATCAGGCGCTGTCGATCTTTGATCCAGCAGGGAACTACATCAGTCAACCCATCGAAAAAATCATTCCCGCACTGACATTCAAAGGATTCTTCCGCCAGTGGACGGACATTAACCTGCACCGCAATCAGAAAATCGGCTTTCGCAATAAAGACTTTCGCTTCTTGCAAATGCAGAATCTGTTCGAACTTGAATTGCACTATCAGATTACCGACAATCTCGAACTGACCAATATTAACCACTTTCTCTATGATGGGGTGTACAACTGGCAAGATTCAGGTGGCTTGTTCGCCACACGTATCAGTGACACCGCTCGACGCTATCACAATTTTGAGCGCATCGTGCGCGAACTCTATCTGAGTTACCGCACTCACAGTTTTGATATTGTCCTCGGCAAACAACAAATTGCCTGGGGCAAAATGGATGGACGCTTCATCGACATGATCAACCCGATGGACGTGCGAGAATCCGTCCAGCTTGAGGCCAGCGATTTCGAGTACCGTCGCATCCCGATCTGGATGGCGAATGCCACCTACTTCTGGGGCGCGAACTCACTGCAGTTCCTCTACATCCCCAATTTCGAGCAAGACCGCTTGCCTACCGTTGGCTCGCCGTGGTTCCCGCCGTCAGTCCCTCCGTTTGACGCTGTGCTTAGGAAGCGGAAACGTCCGCATACTGGTCATTTTGGCGACCACGAGTACGGCGCACGTTTGGATATTTCAATGGACCCGCTGACGTGGGGTTTCATTTATTTCTATGCCTGGAATGACAATCCCAATTTCTTCATCACTGGCCTCAAAGACGACAAGCCAATCTTGACGCCACGCCACACGCGCCTGCATCACTTGGGCATAACCTCCGACTACGCAATCTCGTTCTCAGGAGTGCCAATCGTCGGAGATCTCCCGATCGTACTCCGCGTGGAAGGTCTCCTGAGTTTGGGCGTAAAATTCGCCGATAATCGGCGGCAGCTGGCCGCACTCGCGGGTGGCACCAGTGGCGGACATTTGAGTCGTGATACGTTACGGGCAGCCGTCGCGTTGGAAGCTGCACTGCCAGAAAACACCACGTTCATTTTTCAACCGTCGTTGTTCGCGACGGTTGGTTGGCGGAAAAGCATCGTTAGTAGCGGGTTCGGTGGCGCAACCGCGGGCAATGAGTGGAACCTGCTCCCGGTGATCCATATTGAACGTCCGTTTCGTTTCTCCCGCGACCGTCTCCGCGCCAGCGTGACCGTCTTTCCCTTCTTCAGCGCTCCGGGTTCACATTATGAAGGAACCAAATCGAAACTAGTCGTGACATACAAATTTTCTCGTTTCATTACTGGCAGGCTGATCTACACGAGCTACGACGGTGGTGGCCACAATACTTCCTTCGGGCAATATGACAAATGGGACAATCTAGGGTGGGAGATCAGTTATGAGTTTTAGGATGGACTACGAGCGCCCGGCGGCTGGGTGTGCCTCTCGCCCGACGCGCGCAGCTGCTACGCCTGCGACCGCAAATTGCGGCTTAAAAAGTGAGACCATGGACGGAATAAAAACCAACGCACCGACAACATGTAAGAAAAGAATCAACGCCAGCAACAAGGCCATCTCCGCTTGAAATTTCATCGGAAAGAAGAGCCAAAATATCACACTGGCAGTGAGCGTCGTCCCGGTGAACAGAATGGCCCGTCCCGTCGTCATAAGCGCTTCTTCAATCGCTAGGTCCACATCAGCAAAACGTTCATACTCTTCGGTGATACGGGAGAGCACGTAATAGCCGTAGTCAATCCCAATACCGATACCAATTGCTGCAATTGGCAACGAGTTAATGTTCATGTCGATACTGGTCCAGTACATGATCGCTTCGGTCAGCGGTTGCGCGACAATCGATGGAATCATCACAATGAGTGCTCCAGCCAGTGACCAGTAGGTGAGGAAACTCAAAACGAAGACGATGAGCAGAACGAGAATAAGGTTAACGCGATAGGACCACTCCACCTCATCGTTAATCGCCGCCAAGATGCCGAACAACCCGCCAGCAAGACGAAAATCGATCTTCTCAACTGGGTTGGCGGCGATATATTCCTTTGCTCTGCGTAATGCGTCTGAGACCGAGTCATACGAGTAATCTTTGAAATAGACCGTGATGGTGGCGTTTTGCAGTTCCTTGTCAACAAAACGCTCTAACGCTGGAGCACCAGCAGATAGGAGGAAGTAGGAGAACATGTTGCCGACGTCTTTCGCGTTGGACGGGAGAATGGCCCACTTCGGGACCCCTTCCTCGAACATTTGGTATATCTGGCGAATCACATCCGCCCCACTCATACTGCCACCTGCCAACCGGTTGTTGTGCTCCATATAGCGTTGGAACTTTTCCAGCGCGGTTAACGATTCAGGTTGACGAAACACTCCAGGTTCGTGTCCTTCGGCAATAATCGTCAGTGCCGAAACCCCAACGAAGCCTTTTTTCACGACCAGATCGTAGGCCACATTGTAGGGATGTTGCGGATAAAAGAGCGCTCTGCCAACAGACACATCACCGATTTTGAGCTGATGCGCATAGTACAAGCCGACGAGCAAGGCCACGACAAAGCCCACGATGGTTGCATAGCGAGCATCGCCGCGACTGACCTTCACCAGCAGGCGATTAATCGAGGTATAGATTTTATCTGAGAGCCGCTTCCCTGCCTTGGGATCGCGACGCGGAGGATTGAGAAACGATAGGATGATGGGATGCAACGTCACCACACTCACTGAGATCGTAAAGATCCAAAAACTCGACACCACCGCAAGTTTCTGGACGAGCGGAATCCGCGCCACCGCGAGGCTCAGAATCGCGAGACCGTCAGCCGCAATCGACACCAACGCCGGGGAAAAGAGGCCCAGGTACGATTGCAGAATAGCGGCATCTTTATCACCCAGGCGAAAATACTCCTCATGATACCGTTCCATCGACTGGACTGAATGTGACAATGCGCGCGCGGTAATCAACAAAAACACCACCACCATCAACAGATCAATGGGAAACCCCAACATACCAGCGAACCCTAATGCCCATACGGTACTCAGCACTCCGGAGAACAGTGGAATGAGGACCCCCTGCACCGTACGAAAGTAAAACCACAACAGCAGTATGATCGACAGAATCGTGAGGCCGGTAATGTAGAAGATCCAGAACTTGTAGCTGAACACCCAGCAAAACAGCATGGGAAAGCCGGTCATGTGTATGGTGTGTTTTGCGTCTGTCTCTTGATCGCGAATCTGAAATAACCGCTCTTTCATGCGGCCAAAGTCGAGACCAGATTCCCAAAAGCCTGCGGTAATCAACGCGACTTTGTCATCTCGCGACACGAAGAAATCGAAAATTCCGTCATTGGTATAGACAGATTTCTTGATGCGGGCTGCATCCGCAGCCTCTTTCGGCGGACCAGGAAAATAGATCGGTAACGCACGAATCCCTGAACCGGAGATTTGAATACTGCGTACTTTGGGGTGAGCAATCGACAACACTTGCCACGGGTTTACCCCTGGAGTTTCCAGGAGTGCGCGGGTAATACGGTCGATCTTGTTGAGGGTCTCAACCGTGAAAATGTCGCCGTCTTTCACCTCCACTGCCACCACTAAAACATTCGCCGAGCCGAACATACGCGCGTGTTTCTGGGCCAACTGAGTGTAGGGATGATTCGGTGGGATGATGTCGCGGAAGTTCATCTGAATCCGCGTCTGGAACAAATAGTGTCCTAAGATCAATGTGATCAGGGTAGACACGGCAATGACCGGCCAACGATAGCGTAGTAGGAAGCGTACGTAGGCTTCCATCCAACGACGGGGGAGCATATTCGGAATGACTCCTTTTTCCGTGACAGCAGATGTCCACCGTATCTGCGACGAAGGACCAGTGCTGCAACCGAGGCAAGCTATGCTGGTACACTTCCTACGTCAAGAGTTTTCTCTTTGTAACTGCTCAGCCCTTTTCGTCCCGTAGGGACGGTTGATGGTAGGCAGGTCGTTTACGGCCTGCATCCGATCGCGCAGAATTCATCGCGTCGCGGCGCGCCGCGACGCGATGGTCATGGCGTTTCCCCTTAACCGGCCTTGAAAGACCGGCCTACCTTCATTCGCCGCTCTGCGGCTGATGTAGTTACTTCCCTTTTTCCTCAGCACCCGCCGCCGACGAGTATTACTACGTTCAGCGTTCTTTCCCTGCCTCTTGTCTCTGTCTCTATCTCCTGTCTCTGTCGCAGCTTTTGGCTCCTCTTTACTCTTGTCGCGGAAGAGTCTATTTTCCCGGCGTTGTTGCGGAAGAGTGGCAGCGACAGCGCGCCATGAAAACTGCACAGGCACAGCGATAATGAGTAAATACTATACGTCAACGGAAGGGACTCTCCCATTATGGATTTCCTAGCCAACATCTCACCATTCTTAGGGTTTGGAGGACTCGCGGTAGCGTGGGTCATCTATCAAGAGGTATGTAAGCGTCCAGACGGTAACGAGCGCATGCAGGAAATTGCCGGGTATATTTATGAAGGGGCAATGACCTTCTTGAAACGTGAGTACCGAATCCTCGCCTATTTCGTTGTGATCGTCTTTGTTTTACTCACCATAAGTATCAGTTGGCGGACCGCGATCGCCTTTGTCAGTGGCGCGCTCTGCTCGGTCCTCGCCGGCCTCTTTGGTATGCAGGCGGCCACGAAAGCCAACGTCCGCACCTCTCAGGCAGCAAAGGATCAAGGTGAAAGCGAAGCGCTGCTCACCGCTTTTGACGGTGGTGCGGTGATGGGACTCTCGGTCGCCAGTTTGGGACTGATCGGGGTGGGATTCTTTTTGTACCTATACCATACTCCAGAAACCGCAAAGTATATTAACGGCTTCGCCATGGGTGCAAGCTCGATCGCCCTGTTTGCTCGTGTCGGCGGTGGCATCTTCACCAAAGCCGCTGACGTTGGTAGCGACCTGGTGGGGAAACTAGAAGCTGGGATTCCCGAAGACGACCCGCGCAACCCTGGTGTGATCGCCGATAACGTCGGAGATAATGTCGGTGATGTTGCCGGTATGGGGGCGGATCTTTTTGAATCCTACGTTGGGGCGATCATTGCCGCTATCGCTATCGGCGCAACTTTGTCGATCAGCGCAATAAGCGATCTCGCTCAGAACGGGATCAGCAATGATCACATTCGCATGTCGCTAATGACATTACCACTCGACATTTCAGCAATTGGGCTCCTCGCCTCGATTGCTGGCATCTATTCGATGCGCATACTCAAGGACGTTGGCTCATCTTTAGCCTTACGTTATGCAACATATATTTCTGCGGGCATCTTTATTTTGCTCGCGGTCATTCTTGTCTGGGCTCTAGGAATCGCCCACTCGGTATTCTGGGCTGTCACGTCAGGCTGCCTCGTTGGTCTCGCCATTGGTCGTATCACCGATTATTACACCTCATCGACTCCAGTGGTACGGGTTGCCGAGGCAAGCAAGACGGGGGCAGCAACCAATATCATCAGTGGTCTCGCGATCGGCCTTGAAAGTTGCGCTCTGCCTGTTCTAGCAATTTGCTTGGCTATTCTTATTGCCAACTGGACGGCCGGTCTTTATGGCATCGGCATAGCCGGTATTGGCATGCTGGCAACGGTTGGTATCACGATGACCGTCGATGCGTACGGACCGATTGCCGACAACGCCGGTGGTATTTCCGAGATGGCGGGACTGGGACCGGAAGTACGAAAAATCACCGATGGTTTGGATGCTCTTGGCAACACGACAGCAGCCATCGGGAAAGGGTTTGCCATCGGTTCTGCCGCCCTGACAGCGCTGGCGCTGTTTTCCGCTTTTACCCAGGCGGTTGATCAGAATCGTAGCGCCGCGAACCTCCCACCGCTGCAGATCGTCGTCACCAATCCGACTGTGGTCATCGGCCTATTCCTCGGCGGGATTCTTCCTTTCTTCATTGGCGCATTGACCATGAATGCCGTCGGACGGGCCGCAAGCCAAATGGTCGATGAAATTCGCCGCCAGTTCCGCGAGATCCCCGGATTGTTGGAAGGCCGTGAAGGGGTACGACCCGATACGGCTCGTTGTGTCGACATTTCGACTGCCGCGGCGTTGAAGGAAATGATCCTACCAGGCGTAACCGCAGTTATCGCCCCGGTGGTCGTCGGTGTCATCATGGGCGCTGAGTGCCTCGGCGGCATGTTGGCTGGTGCTACAGTAACTGGGGTGTTGCTCGCGGTGTTTATGTCAAACGCCGGTGGCGTATGGGATAATGCCAAGAAAGCAATCGAAAAAGGTGAAATTTCGGGTGAGAAAAAAGGCTCTGAAGCTCACAAAGCGGCAGTGGTCGGTGACACTGTCGGTGATCCGTTCAAAGACACCTCCGGGCCATCAA
The DNA here is from genome assembly GCA_043772795.1 of Deltaproteobacteria bacterium. GTDB lineage: Bacteria > Desulfobacterota > Binatia > Bin18 > Bin18 > VGTJ01. The sequence continues at coordinate 390 of JAYVFX010001210.1, read as the reverse complement.
TGAACATTCTCATTAAGTTAATGTCTGTGGTCGCATTGGTCATCGCGCCGCTGCTCTAGTGCCGTCGCAAGGTAGAGACGCCCCGCCGGGGCGTCTCTACAAAAAATCATACCGGTTATCGTTCGGCTACTATCCCCACCCAATCCTCCATCTCCCCCACTCAATCGGATCATAGAAGATTCGTACACTTCCTCACTTGCGGTGGGACAGCTTCCCGCTTGTCCTGAGCGGAGCGAAGTCGAAGGGCGCCAAATCAAGTCCCGCGCGTACTTCGACTCACCGGTCACAACGTAAGGGCAAAGGCCGCTGTTTTGGTGGCACAGGCACGAGTAGGGGTTCCTTCTCCCTCCGGGAGAAGGTCAGGATGAGGGAGTGAAAGATTGTGGAATG
>JAYVFX010001209.1:0-3372 GCA_043772795.1 Deltaproteobacteria bacterium | reverse complement strand
CCATGAAGCGTTCGACCGTCTCAAAGAGCAGGGAAAGTTGCGCGCCTTAGGCGTGTCATCGCACACACCCAATCTTGAGAAAGTCATGCGCCATGCCGTCGATTCTGGCCGCTTCGATGTCATCATGGTGGCGTACAATTTTAAGAACTGGCCAGAATTGACGACGATCTTCGCCGACGCCAAGAAGAAAGGCGTTGGGGTGGTCGCGATGAAAACGCTGAAGGGAGCAAAACACAGCGCACTTGCGGACTTCACTCCGACAGAACGAGAATCGTTTTCGCAGGCCGCCTTTAAGTGGGTGCTATCAAATGAAAATGTCAGTGGCCTGGTCGTTTCCATCAACTCGCTTTCCCAGCTCGATGAATATCTCTACGCCTCAGGTCGACCGTTACAAACCTCAGATGTCGAGTTGCTCGAAAAATATGATCGACTCGTGAGCAACGACTACTGCCGACCAGGATGCGGCGCCTGTCTATCCTCGTGCCCATCTGAAGTGTCAGTCAACGATGTGCTGCGCTACGCCATGTACTACGAAAATTACGGCTACCAACGCGTGGGTATGGAAGCCTATGCGAAAATTCCCTCTTCGCAGAATGCGTCACAGTGTGTGTCTTGCAAGACACCATGCGATACCGCATGTCCGTTCGGACTTCCAGTGAGGGAAAAGATGATCCACGCACATCGGGTGCTACGCTTCCCCAATAGCGACTTGACGATAGAAATTTAGGAATTCCTTTTTCGTTCTTCACTCTTCATTCAATGAAATTTGCCGAACAAACCGGGAAGCAGTGCTGGGTTCGACCGCCGAAGAGACCAAACAGACGGCGAATATCATAGAGCAACGTGCCAAGGATGTCTCCGACTGACGCTGGCTCAAGCCGGCTTTCAGCCCCTGGGAAGGGGCGTCGGGGTGTAGCCCGGCGATAAATCGCCGGGGATAAGGGAGTTCAGCAAATCCGCAATTTTTAACCGTGGGGCGTATAACATCCTCCCATTCCCCACTCGCTCCTTATCGTCTTAGTCTCGTCACGCCTCTTGGTTCTCAAGAAATCGTTCGGCGTCAATCGCCGCCATACACCCGGTTCCCGCCGCCGTTACAGCTTGGCGATAGACTCGGTCTGCGACATCGCCGGCAGCGAACACACCAGGAATGTTTGTTGCTGTCGAGTGGGGAGTAGTGACAAGATAGCCGATCTCGTCCATCTCAAGCTGCCCTTTGAAAACTTGCGTATTGGGTGAGTGGCCAATGGCGACAAAGACACCATCACAACGGAAATCGCTGCATTGACCGGTTTTCAGATTCTTGAGACGTACACCGGTAACGCCTTCGGCTTTGGGGTCGCCGTACACTTCCTCGACGGCAGAATCCCACACGACGCTGATTTTTTCGTTTTTACCTACCCGGTCCTGCATGATTTTCGAGGCCCGGAATTGATCACGACGATGCACGATCGTCACTTTCGTCGCAAACTTGGTGAGAAAATTGGCTTCTTCCATCGCCGCATCACCACCCCCGACAACGATGACTTCCTTATCTTGAAAGAAGAAGCCATCACAAGTTGCGCAGGCCGACACTCCGTTACCCATGAGGTGCTGTTCAGATTCCAACCCCATAAGTTTCGCCGTCGCTCCGGTCGCGATGATCAGTGTCTCCGCCTGATATTGCGTGTTATCGCTACACGTTATGGTAAACGGTCGCCGAGCTAAATCGATTTGGGCTACCTCAGCAAAAACAAAACGGGTACCGAATCGTTCAGCTTGCGCGCGAAAGTGCGTCATCAGCTCTGGCCCCATTACTCCAGACGGAAATCCGGGATAGTTCTCCACTTCTGTCGTGATTGTCAGTTGTCCCCCTGGTTGCATGCCTTCAATAACCAACGGCGTAAGATTCGCTCGTGCGGCGTACAGTGCGGCCGTCAGTCCTGCCGGGCCTGACCCTAGAATGACGACCCGGGCATATGAGGAATTATTGTCTGCCATCGTCTATCGCTGTCCTTTCTCTTGTATCCTCCAACACGTAAAACGTAACATGGAATACAGAAGAAGAAAGGCTGGGTCGAAGAAACCAACCTTGCATACGTCGTTCCATCATCCAACACATTTTGCTGGAAACTGGCGGTGATTTCGAGGCCGGAAAAGAGTCGGGCTTTGCTTCACTCAGCCTAACCTACTCAACTGGCTGAGGCCTGGATTGCTAGCTCTTTGATAGTTCCCGTGGAAATGCGGGTTTCTACGCTATACATCGTGCTTACTGAATCCTATTCCGCCTATATGTTGTGGTACTCCACGGCAAGCATCAGAGAACCGGATTGCTGAGTAGCCCGGTGCGCGTAGCGCGCACTACGGAAATTTTATCCTTATCAACTGTATCCATCATTTCTGTGCTGAATCCCCCTTATGTTTGCTCAAGGCCGACGGAGCGATCAAGAGTACTGTCGGAGGTGGGGTGAGAAGAGGCCCATTCCGTTCCTGCTGTTTTCAACTTTTGCGTTTTGACTTTTGCCTTTTGATTTTTGCTTTCTTTTTCTAACGGCGTCGTATTGGAAACTAGCAGTGAGCCCAGGACCAGCGAGGTTGGTCAACTGGTCGCGGCTGTTCCAGGTGTATGTCGTCGTGCCGCCGGTGTCGGTTAACGTCGCGAGATTACCGATTGGCACTGTCATAGGTGTAATTCACCACCGACTGCCCGGTCACGGTCATACTCGTGCGCCGGTTGGCGGTGTCGTAGGCGTAGGTCACGGCCCCTTGCGGCGTGGTTTCGGTCAGTAGCCGATCGAGACCATCATAACTGCGGTTCTTTGATACTTGGCGTGACGACCACAACATAGGGTGGTGATGCGGGGTATCCCTGGAGATGAGAAGAGAGGGAGAGTCAGAAAAGATACGGGGGGAAAGCCAGGAACGCCCAAATCACCATTGCGGTGGATATCCCGGAGGTCCGAGTCCTGGAGATCGACAGAACACCCGGGGGGAGTGTCCGATCACGGTAGAAAGTACGCTTGAGGGGACCCGGTGTCGCCAGTGTGGCCGCGAGATTACAGACGTGCACGGGGTAGATGAGGCCCTCACCCTCAGACACCTCCCCATTCTGGGACGGCCCGGGTATCTGCGGCTCCGGCCCCAACGCTATCGGTGTCCGGACTGCGAGGGGGGGCCGACCACGACCCCACAACTCTCGTGGTACACCGCGAAGAGGCCGCACACGAAAGCCTCTGAGAAATATCTCCTCCTGCAGCTAGGGCACGCCACAATTGAGGATATCAGTATGAAGGAGGGGCTGGGCGCCAAAGCCATTGCCGGGATCGTGAATCGTTGGATCAGTCGAGAGGTGCAGTGGGCCGAGGTCAAGCGGGTGAAGCTCTTGGGACTCGA
>JAYVFX010001208.1:0-5130 GCA_043772795.1 Deltaproteobacteria bacterium | reverse complement strand
CATACAGAAGAACCCCTGCTCACGATCATTTGACTATCTCATGATACTATACGACTCGGCATGGGGTATTCGAGCCGCTTAACGCCCCTGCTCAGGGGCAAGGCCCCAACCGAAACTGTTCACATTCATTGTAAACCGCCACAGGGGCCGCGTCCCTCTGGAGCGGGTTTGTTAGGCGTCCTTGCTTCGACTCGGTGGACACCACTTCGCTCGTACCCACTCTTCCTTACTACGCCTTACCGAACTAGACGTATCGAGCTAGCCTTTTGAAACTGCTTTTTAACCAAAGAAGCGGCCTGTAAATGCCTAGATAATACGAAGCTATCTTCTTCACGGTAGGGTCTGAAATTGTCTTGTAAATATCATATAGTGCCTGTCGATTTTTAGTATTTCTCAGTTCATAGAATACGGCAAAAGAGCGCCCTTTTTTGTCCTCACTTGGAGAGGGAACGCGGTGATTCCGTGCATCCACCTCCACGTCCTCAATACTGTCGCACGCGTCCCCGAGGCCAATCCCATACGAAAAAAGAACGAGTATAGATTCTTTTGTTGCAATCTTACCTAAAGCCTGAACACAGTGGACCTTGATTTCATGACAACTCCTCTCCTCGGGCTGCTGGAGTATGGAACTCAAGATGGGTAAGGATTCAAGAACAGAAAAACTTCCAAGTAAATCGACTATAGCTGATGCTTGACGCCTCGCTAAATCATCGCTTTTGCCGATTCTTGTCTCAAGGTAAGGAATCAAACTCTTAACAGACTCATAATCTGCAATGTCAGATAAGACCTTGCTACAGAACTGAATGTGGCGAGGCCCAAGTTCAGGAATCGGAGAGGTCGAAGCGTCGCAAGTTAGTAGGTCCAACAACAATGGAACAGCAGGCTTCCCTATTGTTTGTAGTTCAGCCCTGGTCTGTTCTACTTCCGTGTAATCATAGCGATGTTCCTTTTCTGTTTCATAGCCGACAATTTTAGAGTCACTCTGCCATTTATCATATCCGATGGGACCAGAATTATACTCCGTCTCCCAGACTGCAACCTCTCTTGTCTCTACCCATACGCTTCTGGGACCGGCTGAACCCTGTTTTAGAAGAGCATATATTTTCTGCTTCAGTTCCTCAGTCGGACCACTCATGCTCTATTCCTCCCTTCTATAAACAAATGACGGCTAACGCCCCCACTCAGCGGCAAGGCCCCAACAGAGACCTTTTGCATTCACCCCAAAGGCCACCGGGGCCGCGTCCGCTGGAGCACCTTGTTGGGCAACTTGTGTTTGGGCTTGTCCATCAGTACGATGACCCAAGTTAGGATCATTGCAATTGGTCTTCTTTCGAACTAATTCTTTGCAGCATCAGTCTCACTCGCCCACAATCCTCGCGAACCAGTTCAAGAAACCTGCCCGCAAGAAGGTCCATCGCCCTGCAATTCAAATCGAGTGCTCCCATCAGTTCTCCCATAAACTCTGCGAAATCTTTACGTTCTGCTGCGGCTTTTATCGCAGTATAGATCCGCTCGCGTTCCCTGAGTAAGCCAACGATCAGATCACGGTCATCGCCATCAAATGCGCTCGTACCCGAGTCGAGCATGTTATGTCGCTCTGCCTCTTGTTCGATGATGCGTACGCTACGAATAACTCGGCCAATAAGCTCGTTTCTTTCCTCCGGACTCATATCTATTCGCCAGGGAGGAGTATCTTTAGTGAGCGAGAGCTCAACGAGAAAAGGATTCAGTACTTCCCAACGCATCCGGGTGGCTACATGAAGTAAGTTAAACACATCCCCGATCCGCTCAGGGCCGCGTACTAATTCAGGAACCAAGACTTCATGGAAAAAGAAATGATACCTCACGGGCGTGTCATCAACGAAATCCACGCACTCCAATTGGGGTCGAAATATCTGTCCGGCAACTTGACCTCGTCCCCGAAACGTCGACGTCATTACCCGTGGGCAGTTCTGCCGTGCCACCTCTGTAATGACCTGCTCCATTTCACTTACCCAGAATGTCCCTTTGCCCGGCTCTTCAGCTGCACGTGCCCGTAACTGATTCCAAGAGAAGGAGCGTAGATTCCAATTGAGAATTTGGTGACATCCATGCGGAGCCAGGACACATGCACTCCCCAGACCTGCGGGCGTGGTGACATCAAGTTCACTCGTCTCGACGATCAAGGATTCCCCATAGAATTGCGTCTGTATGTCCACCATGCCCAAAAGTGCATCCTTGATCTCCTCCGCATCACGCTTGAGGTCAACATCTGTAATACGTGGATTTAACAAAGCATCAAGGCTGCAAAATTTAGTGGTCTTATAAAGCGGCTGCAGAAACTTCTCCAGCAACTGGTCCTTGGATATATCTGCTATCTCGAGATGTTGAATCGAATCAGGAACCGGAGAGGATGGATGCTTTAAGATTACAAAATGGCCTTCTGGGCAGGCCCCTTGGAACCTACCAATTTCATTGGAAATCCAATCCAAATCCTTGGCGATACGTGGCAAGAGCACGAGAATGATCTGCGAATGAGCAATGCGGTCTTCAATCCATTTCCTCCAGTTGTCGCCCGTAAGGATTTCTTCACAAACGTGGACGTCAAGACGTTCCGTTCGCGATTGAAGGATCTCCTTAATTCGTACAGCGGCCCGTTTGTCACTATCAACTTTGTGGCTGACAAACATTGATACGCGCTGGTCTGGCATTGTTCCCCCCTTTTGTCTTCCGGAGCTGCCGTTGGATAAGGTGCTTTTACAACACAGCCTCTTGCCACATTTTAGAAGCCGAATCTCAAGATGAGTGAAAGCTGGTGCGTAGAGCATAATCCGCCCCAGCGGAGGCTTCCAAAGGAAGCCAACACTTTATGCCCCACTTAGTGATCTGCCCAACGCCCAGCGTTACCTTTCGCTGCCCAAACCGCTGCTTTTCGGATTCAGCAGCACCCGCAAACGGGCAGCGATAAGGTGCACGCTATTGTTCGGCAGCTCTCAGTAGCTTCTGATTCAGAGAAATTCCTAGGGCTTAGGTTGAGCCTAAGCGTTGGGTGAGATTTGCTCTACCCTCTTTCAAGCAAGGAGGGCGTTCAATCGCTGTTCGAGCTCAGCAATGCGTCGTTTCGTTGCTGGTGAGGAATCCTCTTGCTGTCGCAAAGACTGGAGCTGCTCAAAAAGGTGGTCTCTCTCAGCAACATCGTACCTGGGAGGTCGAAGTAAGGGAGCTTTTCGCCCAATGATTGCCCCAGTCGTTCGAAATTGTTGGACAGGTGCATCTAGCACGGTACGCTCGGGCTCACTGATTAAATGTCTTAACGCTGCTGCCAATTCTTGAGCACGATCTCTACCCAAATATTGGTCAAAGGCTTCAGGATTGGCTTGTCTCATTGCCAGCAACGCCGCAGGGTTGGGCGCACCAAGGCTGGTAATTTTTGCTTTTTCTTCAAAGGAAAGTGGTAAGTCCTCAAGGTAGCCTTCAAACATAGACAACCCTCCCCTTGGTTCTCTGGAATTATAGTATAGAGTACGCCTCTGCACCCATTCTAGCAATGTAGGCATAGGGGATGGTTCCGTAGCCAGCACCATGAGGCGAGTTGACGCCCCAGGTATTTCCCCAGCTATTGCGCAGAATGAACCGTCCTCCTCCAAGTCCTGGATTTGGCATATCGGTGTAGCCCACGAGGCTCATAGCATGCCCACCGACCCGCACCTCACCAGGCACTGGCATAGTAATATCTCCAGTATGTGCAACCCACGGACTTCTCAACCAAGAGTTGAAGACCGGGACTGAAAAAGCGACACACCTGCCAGCAGCCAATTCATTTTTTATGTCGTTCACAAAAGTTGGAGAGAGTCGGTTGTAACCGGGGGCACGGAAGCCCAGTGCCTCCAGCTGGGCTCCGCCCGGAGGCGGTCCTTGACCCTCGTTCGCAGGAATCGGCATAGGGTTATATGGCCATGTCGTTTCCAAGCAACACCCTTCACGCTGAAGCAAAGGTATGGCAATGGCCAACCAAGTACCTTCGAGGTTCGGGATCCCATCATTCCTTTTGCAGTTCCAATAGAGAAACTGTTCAGAAAGATCTTGTAAAGCGCCATTCACATTCAGATAGTGTTCATAGGCCGCTAAAGCTGCATGAGCGACACAGGTACCGCGGTTTTGCTGATGTCGTATGGGAGGCATTTGCGCGACCAGACTTACATTCGGTGTGGGAGGAGCGGTTGGTGCTGTAATACTCGGTGCTGTGTTCGGTTGCGGGATGTGGTCGATAGCAACACCAAGGGAGTAGGTGGCTTGGGAGATGATATTGAGTATGGCTTGTGGGACCGCGCTTGCGGACATTGCGACTGTGTTAACCGTTGTGATCAGCGTATTGACTGACACTCCCAAATAAGTTGCCAGTTCGGGACCCGCCACTTGGGCAGCCCCGATAAACTGTTCCAAGCTATATTCGCCACTGAAGCCCAGTGCCTGTAAAGCACCTTGATGTGCGTTTAATGCAGTAACTTGAGTGATGTTCACGCGTTTCTCCTCCCTTCTACAACTCTCTGGTAAGATTCTGCTGTTTATTGACCCATCAAAGAGCCGCCGAACGCTTGAGATGACGTGGGGCGAAACCGATTACACGCAACTCAAAGTTAAAAAGACCCGTTGATAAGAAAGTCGCTGTTTCGCCCTCACGTCCATTGAATTGTTCGATGGCGCGATGACATAAACCAAATTCGCGGCTAAAATTATTCTCTAAATCAACTAACAATGTTTTCCAGTTAGGAGCGTTTCGGTTCAGCACCGCTACCGCCGCATTTTGAACAAGCTACACCAGACGGACCTGGAACAATTGGTAGAATTATTGGTTGATTGTTAGGTACTTGTTCAAGGAAAATATTCCTGTTGGAAAATATAACAATGCGAGAATGCTGGCTTAGAACCGTGATATTCATCTCTGGTAAGCTGTCCGCCGGTTCATTTTTAATAGTTGTAACGGCTGAATTGAGTTCATTGATTGCAACTTGTAATGCAGCCAAAATTTCTTCACGACGTAAAGACTGTTGCGGATTGGTTTGCTCTTCTTCCTGAGCATGGATTTGTTGCATCGGTTGTAACTGTCCCATAATTTTCCTCCAATTTAAGAAATGCTACCTTGTTTGTTAA
>JAYVFX010001207.1:0-3153 GCA_043772795.1 Deltaproteobacteria bacterium | reverse complement strand
AAGCTCTCCCTGTCAGATTTCCCCGTTACTTCCAGAGTCATGACTTCTTCTTGAACAGCGCTTCCAGCCGCGCGCGCGCGTCCGTGTCTACGGCTGCAGGCTGAGCCTGTCGTTCTCCGGGAACAAAGAAGTCACAAAAATTTCCGGCTTCCTTATCGACAACAGATTCAGCTTGCGGCTCGCGACAGGCACTAGCATAACTCGTGTCATAAAACACACAGTTACGACAACATCGAAGGTTGACTTCACAACCAGAGCATGTCTCCCCACGACCAATACGCTCCTTGGTATCCACCTCTCGATTGCAGTGGTAACAATGCATGATGTTGGTTCCTCCACGACAGAATAAACAGCATCGCTACGTAGAAACACGAGAGGTCGCGTCTCTACAGGTCCGACTTCGACAATACATTACTATAATCTCCCCTCCGGCTTTTCTCGCTCGCATCGTCTTGGTATCATGGCCCACGGTTACCCAGTCATGACTACCACAGAGATACATCTTTTGCTTGATCGTTTTGCTACGTTTTTGCGTGTAGAGAAAAGCGTCTCGTCTCACACCTTACGAAATTACATGAGCGATTTGGCGCAATTCTTCTCTTTTGTGGAAAAGCCAAATGAACGTGCCGAGCGGCGACAGATCTCCTCAGTACAGATCGATCACCATCTGATCCATGCCTACCTGTCCGTACTCCACCGACGCAACAAGAAGAGTTCGATTGGTCGAAAGCTCTCAACCTTGAAGAGTTTCTTTCGTTTCCTGGTGCGCGAAGGGGAACTCGAGCGTGACCCGACCGTGCTCATCTCCTCACCCAAGCAAGACCAGCCGCTGCCGACCCATCTCGTTGTTGACGACATGTTTCGTCTCCTGGAGACACCACCGAACGATACTCCCGCTGGACTCCGCGACCGTGCCATGTTGGAAGTACTCTATTCGTGTGGGCTACGAGTCAGCGAGTTGGTCGGACTGGACTGGGATAATATTGATGGCAATGTTGAAGTGGTGCGCGTCAAGGGAAAAGGCAACAAAGAACGCATCGTCCCAATCGGGCGGAAGGCACTCGATGCGCTTGAGCAGTATCGGATCCATATCCCCGAGCTGGTCGCACCGAAACGGCGGAATCGACTGCCCAATGCGATGACTGCCTTGTCGTCTCCTGTGTTTTTGAATACGCGTGGTAGCCGACTCACAACCCGTAGCGTTGGTCGCCTCGTCGGTGGATATGCCAGGACGTGCGGAATCGCACTCAAGACCAGCCCGCATGCCTTGCGCCATACGTTCGCCACACATCTTCTTGATGCCGGCGCGGATCTACGGTCCATCCAAGAACTCCTGGGACACTCAAGTCTGTCAACCACACAAAAGTATACACATGTGAGTCTCGATCACCTTATGCACGTGTATGATAAAGCCCATCCACGCGCGTAACGTAATGAGTAATGAGTAATGAGTAATGAGTGATAAATGATGAATAGGCAGCCTCAATCCAATAGCATTTTCTGTGATCTACCAGTCCGCAATCGGCAATCCGCATTCCGCATTCAGGGGAGGAGGTAGTCATGGATGGGCAAATCATGCACGGCACAACTATCCTTTGCGTCCGTCATCACGAGAAAGTTGTCATGGCAGGTGATGGACAAGTGAGCCTGGGGAATACGATCGTCAAACACACTGCGCGGAAACTCCGTCGCTTAGCCCAGGGACATGTACTGGCTGGGTTTGCCGGGAGCACCGCTGACGGACTGACGCTCTGTGAAAAACTCGAGAAAAAACTCGACGAATACAACAACAATCTGCGACGCGCAGCAGTCGAACTCGCCCGTGACTGGCGAGCGGACCGTATCCTGCGCCGATTGGAAGCCTTGATGGCGGTCGCCGATCGTGACTCTTTGTTGTTGCTTTCCGGCAATGGTGATGTCATCGAACCCGATGATGGTCTTATCGCGATTGGCTCAGGAGGAAATTTCGCCTTGGCCGCAGCCCGCGTCTTGGTCAAGCACTCCACCCTTGACGCACGAACAATCGCACTTGAAGCTCTGCACACCGCTGCAGACATCTGTGTATTTACCAACAACCAAATCGTAGTCGAGGAGTTATAACGTGCCCAAAACTGCTGATCGGGAACTTGCGCTGACGACTGAAGCGCACCTCCATGTCATGACGCCACGGGAGATCGTTTCCGAGCTGGATCGCTATATTATCGGTCAACAGAAAGCGAAACGTGCTGTCGCGATTGCTCTCCGTAATCGTTGGCGTCGGCAACAAGTCCCCGAAGATCTACGCGACGACATTGTCCCGAAAAACATTTTGATGATCGGCCCGACCGGCGTTGGGAAAACCGAAATTGCCCGCCGTTTAGCCCGCTTGGCACAGGCCCCTTTTATCAAGGTCGAAGCCTCGAAGTTCACCGAGGTCGGTTATGTTGGTCGCGATGTCGAGTCGATGATTCGCGATTTGACCGAACTTTCAGTGAGCATGGTAAAACAGGAAGCCAAAGAGCGTATCCAAGTCAAAGCCAGAGACCAAGCCGAAGAGCGGTTATTAGATTTGCTTTTACCACCACCCACACGCGCCGGGTTCGGCACTGAAAGTGAGCAACCCGCTGGTCAGGGAACACGAGAAAAGATGCGCCGGATGCTTCAAGAGGGGAAACTCGATGACCGGGACGTTGAACTCGAAGTGACGAAGTCCGCTGCCCCGTTCATCGAAGTTATGGCTCCACAAGGCATGGAGGACATGGAACAGAACCTCAAGGAGATGTTCTCCAACATGATGCCCAAGAAGACGAAAAAGCAGCGGATGAAGGTCCCTGAGGCATTGGAGATTCTCACACAAGAAGAGGCGGACAAACTTGTTGATGTGGAGCTAGTCGTACGCGAAGCGATCAATCGCGTCGAACAAAGTGGGATCGTGTTCATCGACGAGATCGACAAGATCGCCAGCCGCGATGGTGCCCACGGCCCAGATGTGTCTCGCCAAGGTGTGCAGCGCGACCTCCTACCGTTAGTTGAAGGCTCTACCGTCCACACCAAGTACGGCATGGTCCGCACCGATCATATTCTCTTTATTGCCTCCGGGGCATTTCACATTACTAAACCGTCAGATCTCATTCCCGAGTTTCAGGGGCGATTTCCCATTCGGGTTGAGCTTTC
>JAYVFX010001206.1:0-8343 GCA_043772795.1 Deltaproteobacteria bacterium | reverse complement strand
GTGTCATACCCGTAATGCGACACGCCGGACGGTCTGAATAGTTCAGGTACCAGAGGTTGTTGATGTAAATTCCGGTATCAAGTTGTTTAAGCACATTCTGTGAAGAAAGAGTACCTGCCGCGATATCTATCGACTCCGGCATTTCGCCATCGCCAGCACCATTGGTAGGAACTCCGTATTCTTTCGCTGAACGCGGGGACACCAGGCAGTTACGGAATACCCCTTTATCAATCAATACGATACAGTCGGGTTTCAAGAATCCCGCGTCTTGAAAATTCGGCGCAACCCCGTCTTGGGTATTCTCGGCTAGGCTCAACATCGGATGTAGCTGTGCATTTCCTTCTGCCATTTTAAGCAATGTTGTCTGTTTCGTACGGTGATCCTTGAGCCCAAATCCACCCCAATTTAGGAGACCGACCACCTCTGCGAGAGCGGTAGGCGCAAGATAAACCCGATAACGCCCAGGCTCGATTGTACGTGGCGCGCGCGCGAGTACGGCAAGCTCTTCACTGGCTAACTCTATCTTCCGAGAGAATTCCGTTGGGTTCCACACAAAGCCGGTGTAACCAGTCTTCACGGCTTTATCGCCCTGCAAATAAAAGCTCCAATCCAAATTGTAGCTGTAGCTAGAGAACCAGTTGTGTTGACCAAACGAGTTGGCAAACCCGTTGTGAATTCCTCCGGCAGCGTAGATGCCAACCAGGTCACGTCCACGGCCAGCCTCAAGAATCGCGGCGACAATCGCCGCACTGCTCTCAGGAAGTTGGTTTTTGCCGTGATGCTCGCTTGAATGAACCTCAGTTGCATACATCAAGTGTGGATCTTCTGGTAAATATGGAAGCTTCTCTCGCGCAGTTGCCAACACCTGCGCGACCCGTGTCCGATCGAAGTCGAGATCTCCCGACAACGAAACGGTACCCTCGCTGTGACGCTGTCCTTTGATGAGGTCAAGTTCGAGATAGCGCTGCGAGACAGTCCCAGCTTGGCGGATTGCGCTGCGGTTGAAACGAACGAAGTCGGAATCTTCAGCAGAAAAACTACAGGTATAGATTTCATCTGCCTGGAGCAGGGACGAGAGGTAGTCGGCAATGTGGAAGAAGTATTCTTGCATGAGGTTACTCTCCACCAAAGACTTCAACATCGGCGAAAAGGCAGGGTGGCGACGCATGCCCGACACGGATCACTTGATTAGGTTCGCCTTTTCCACAATACGGCGATCCTAACACCTCGACTGTCTCCGCTGCCCCAACTGCTTTCAGATTCCGCCAAACCGTTGCTGAGACACCTCGATAGTTCGGGTTTTTGACCACGGTGGTGAGCTTGCCGTTCTCGATCCGTTGACCCCATTCGCAGCCGAACTGAAACTTATTACGGGAATCATCAATCGACCACGAACAGTTTGTTTGCATATACACGCCGTTCTCGATCGCTGCGACCATGTCAGCAAACCGTGCGGTGCCAGGCTCCAAGTTGAGATTCGCCATACGGTCAATCGGCGGACGGTTCCAACTTGCTGCCCGTGCATTAGCAACGCCGGACAGTCCAGTCCGTGCTTGCGAAGTGACCCCTCCCAATCCACGCAGAAGAATCCCGTCGCGAATGAGGTACTCCCGCCGTGCAGGGTGTCCGTCATCATCAAATCCATAGCTAGCAAATTCTTCAGAACGGGTAGGGTCGAACGTAAGGTTGAGCCGGTCCGACCCGTAGCGATAGGAGCCGAACATATCCGGAGTGACAAAACTCGTTCCGGCGTAATTGCGCTCGTCGCCAAGAATGCGATCAAGTTCCAGTGGATGCCCAATCGATTCATGAATCTGCAAGATCATCTGATCTGGCGCCAGGAGGATATCCATTGTTCCTGACAGACAATTAGGGGCGAGCAGTAACTGTAACGCTTCATCGGCAATGCGCGGCGCGACGTTGAAAAACCCGCTGTGATCGAGAATTTCTAGTCCACCCTGGCGACAATACCCACGCCCGGCAAACGTCCGACTTTGCGTTTCTGTTCCAGTGTTGGCTGTCGCGTTCAGCATCGGTACCAGGTAACGGAAGTGCTGTTGAACCTGGCCGCCATCTGCCGTCACGAAGACCGTGTCACTCTCTGTGTACCAGAGCGAAGCGTCCCAATCGACGATACGATCGTCAGTCTTTAAGCGGACATTCTCGGCCCGGAGCAGGTCGATCTTTTCGGCGAGCGGTATGGTGTTCCATGCCTTCTGTACCGGGCTCGCATACTCGCCAATAGGGTGCGGAAAGGGCACGGTGGAAAAATTTACGACACTACGGCCAGCACTCGACCGTACCCAAGAAAGTGCGTGGTCAGCGGCACGGCGCAGCCCCGCTGCAGTCAGATCACTGGTTGCGGCGTACCCCATGCCACCTTTATCAACCACGGTGATCATCGCACCCATATCTTCTGATGTGGACACCGGTTGGAGGATATGTTGTCGCACGGACAGATATTCCGAGCGAGCGTGGACAAGTCGCAAAGAACAGAATTCGACCTGTGGAGCCGTCGCGCGAAAATTGTCGATAACACGTTCGTGCATCTATCCCTCTTTTTTTTCAGTGTTCAAAATCACCTCATGAATCTCCAGGACATTTGGACCAGCGAACATTTCTGCCGGGGGACGATTGCTATGCGCAATACGGAAGGATTCGCTCTTGGTCCAGTCCCAGAAGGCTTGCTCGCTTTCCCAATAGGTTTGCACGAGGTAATACCCTTGCTCGGCTTTTTCCTCCGACTGGCCAGTCTGGTGGTTGAAGCGGCGCTGCACAGGGCGTAAGACCAAGTTCTTGATGAATCCCGGCGACTGATCGATAAGATGAGCACGATGACGGAAGCGATCTTCAAAGTCGGCCTCATGACTAGAGGCAACGGGAATGCGGTTGGTAACGATAAACACAGTCGGACCTCCTGTAAGAGAAAGGTGTCCTTCAACGGATAGATGGAATCGTGCACGCAGACAAGTTCCCTGCGCTGGAGAGCGGCGGCTATCCCATATACCCTGAAGAGAGGAATTTCGTGAAAGTATATCACAAGTGTACGTGGATTGGTGTGTGTCTGATTATTGTTCTTGCCGGTGTTCCGCTTGCATGGGGAGATGCAGCAAGCGAAGCCTATGATGAAGGTGCTCGCCTCTTGCGTGAAGGCCAGCATAAAGACGCCATTCCCGCGTTTGATAAAGCGCTACGTCTGAATCCTCGGTATGCAGAAGCGTATAACGCGCGTGGCGTTACTTACAACGAACTCGCGCAGTACGAACGTGCACTCAAGGATTACGACGCGGCTCTTGGTCTCAACCCGAAATATGCCGAAGCGTACTTCAATCGTGCGAATGCCTACAATGACCTGGGACAAGCTGAGCGGGCGATAAAAGATTATGACGAAGCGCTGCGCCTCGATCAAAACTACATTGGCGCGTACTATAATCGGGCATTGGCGCACATGTCGTTACGACACGGTGAGGCCGCGGCTGATGCACGGAGTTATCTAAAATTAAAGGGTTGGAAAGAAGAGAACGTGAGGGATCAATACATGGTGCTGTTCGCCCACTTCAGTGACCGCTGGGCAAAGCGAGACACAGAAGCTCGCTTGATTCTTGATGAAGCGGCTAGCAAGTGTGACACGACGAAATGGCCCTATCCAATCCTTCGTTATTTGCGGCGTGAACTTACCGTACAAGACCTGCTTGCTGCGGCGACCGACGCAGGCAAGAAAACCGAAGCTCGAACTTATATTGGGCTTGACTTCCTGTTAATCGGCAATCGTATTGACGGGCTTGCTCATCTTGAATGGGTTAAAGAGAACGGCAAGAAAGCGTTTGCTGAATATGGCTTTGCGGTGAACGAGCTTCGTCGTGCTGGGGCTGGTGATTCTGCGAAGCCGTGACATAATTTTCTGGGCCATGCGAATCTGTCCTTTTGTCCAATATCGCCACACGGGTTTTCAGGGACTTCCCGTGATTCTTACAGATATTCGCGACCGGTCGGGATCACACCCATCTCCTTCCCGACTTGATAACTCACTCATCATTAGTGTGGCGAGCGATGCAGCGCTGCGGGGAATTAGGGGGCAGGTCTTGCAATCGTGCATTTTTCCTTTTGTCCTTCCAGCCAGGCTTCTAAGAATATGGCAATGCAAGCCCTGATCCCAATCCCGGACACGAAAGTTTTGCCACATGAAGGGCGTTTGCTCAATGAGATTACTTTGCTCCGCTCGCAATGACGTTGGGCTGTGTCATTGCGAGGAGCAAGGCGACGAAGCAATACCCGTGGGAACCGTACCGCAGGCGAGGGTTTAGCACTATGAGAGTCATGGATTGTCTAGGGGCGTCATGGATGGTTTCCAGTGCGTTGGGAGGGCTACCACACAGCAGTTCCAAGGAAGTCGTGACCGTCTTTTCTCAGAGTAAGCTTGCCGCAGTCCTCGAAGACCTGAACCCGGCAAAAGGACGACAAACTGATTGTCACGAATCTTGCCACGGACCAGGATAACCGCCAAAGGGAAGATTTCTAGTTCGACCGTTAGCCTGGATTTCTTCAAAAACAAAACCTTGTTAAGGGGTCATTGGAGGTGACGAGCAGATCGCTAACAGTTATGATCAGCAACGTCGATTGGGACCGATAGCGGCTGGGCGACAGAATGGACAACGAGAAAGGGACAGGAAAATAGCGTATGCCGAAACGGAAACAGGATAAACCATACAGCGTACGGCATCAGCCGATGTCTCTGGCAGTGACAGTGACAACCACTGCGGTATCACTTGCCCTGCCCGTCCTCCTGGCAGCAGCGCCAAACGCGTCGTTGGGTGAGGCGCCACTGACTCCAGCCACTGAGGTACGGCGTCAGCTGCTCTTAGCGTATACGCCCGCACATTCTGAGTCGGCGGCGGTGGATAAATATTTTGCCCAAGGCTACACTTATTGTGATGCCAAAGTCTTAGCCGCGTTTTGGGGTGAGACCACCCCGTATGCCGCGAAGGTGCGTTTGGGGGATAAAATGTTGCAATGGGGACCGGCCGATGCCCAAGCGCATGTCCCTAATGCCCGTGCCCAAGCACTCCAAAAGCCAGATTCGGAAATGCCGTGCTCGTTTATCGATGGGGGCTACTCATACGACGATGCGGCACGGTTGGCCACGTATTGGGGCGTCAATGAGCCCTGGGAGGCCAAGCTGAAAATCGCCCGCCTGTTAATTCAGGGCAAAGATACGGCTATTCAAACCGCCTTAAAAAGTGCGAAGGCCAGCAACACGCCTGACTCGCGGCCTCCACAGCTCTCCGCCTATACGCCAGAGCACTCTGAGCGAGCGGCGGTGGATAAATATTTTGTGCAAGGATACACCTATTGTGATGCCAAAGTCTTAGCCGCGTTTTGGGGCGAGACCACCCCGTATGCCGCAAAGGTGCGGTTGGGAGATAAGATGTTACGGTGGGGGCCGGCCGATGCCCAGGCGCATGTCCCTGATGCCCGTGCCCAGGCGCTCCAAAAGCCAGCTTCGGAAATGCCGTGCTGGTTTACAGACGGGGGCTACTCGTACGATGATGCAGTGCTGTTAGCCACGTATTGGGGACAAAAAAGCGAATTAGACGCCAAGTATAAAATGACGCGCCTCTTAGGGCAGGGCAAAGATACCGATATTCAAACCGCCTTGAAAAATGCCAAGGCCAAGCGCGGCCCTGGGGCGTAGGCCGGTGACGAGCACCTCCGTGCCGTGGAAAATGGGGGTCGAGATTGAACTACTCGCTCCTCCAGGCCGCAGTCGGCAGGACTTGGCCGTGGCTATTGCTGCCCATACGGGTGCGCAGGTTCGGCGCATTTTTCACCCCCAAGGCGAACCCAGTAAAGTTCCTGATACGCCTGTGTTTGAGAACCTGACGCTGGGGTTTGTGGTTGAGGATGCCCAGGGAAATTTGCTCGCCCAGTGCGTGGATGACCTGACCCTACAAGATGATTTAGACCGCCAGCATCCGCCCCAGCCGGGCTGGTACCGCATTGTCAGCGATGATGCCCGCTTACTACGCTTAATCATGCGCCACGCCGACCCGGCTGCTCCGCTGCAGACGGTGCTGGGTCCGATTGCCGATCTCTTTGGCACGAGGGTAGAGCAAGGCGAAGGCGGAATGGTCCGGGTGATTGATGAGGCTGGGGCGTCGATTGCCATTGGCGCCCCGCTACCCGGTGAGCGCGAACGACCGTGTGAGTTGATTACGCCACCGATGGAAAGCGATCATCTCGCCCGCTTGGAGAGCCTCTTAGGGCTGGCGCGGTCGCTCGACTTTGGCATTCCTGCCGAAGGCGCTATCCATTTGCACTTCGATGCGACTCCGCTGTGTTCCGCATCAGCTGTAGCCAATCTGGTGACACTGTTAGGTTTGCATGGGGAGACGCTCAAACAACATCTCGGCACCAATCCTCGTTGCCGTCGGCTCGGGGCGTGGCCCCAGGCGCTGTTTGAGTTGGTTGCCTCGCCAACCTTTGTCCATCTGGCGTGGGAGGACGCCCAAGAACAGCTGGCCCAACTGCAATTGACCAAATACTGTGATTTTAATCTCCGCAACTTGGTCCACTCTGTTCCCAATAAACATACCTTTGAGGTACGGATTCTGCCCGTATGGCCGCACGGGCAAAATATTGTTGAGGCGGCGTCGCTCTTTGCGGCCATTTTACATTGGGCTTGCGATGGAGACAGACAGCTTAGACCTGTCCCGGCTGATTTTGAAGCGCTCAGAAAGATCCTGCCGCTTTGAGATAAGGGGCGCGTAGCTCCCCCCGTCCCCCTTTTCCTTCCCACAAAAACATGGGTGGGCCGACGATTCGACCCACCCCAGTGTTGTTACAAACGTATGATTAACAACCAAGCTGGATGCCACGGGCAGCTGGGCTGCCCGTGGGTCTTGCTACGTTACCGGAGCATTTCCTGCCGCCGCAGGCGGAAGACGGTTCGACTTCGTCCTATCGGCTGATCCCAATCTGAGAGTGCAATTGAGACCGACCGACACGCGATTCTCCTTGACTGTGTAACGATGAGTGAGCTAGTCTCAGCGGGCCGAAAAAACTTCATCACACAAATTGGGGTCAGGTCTTTACTTTAACAATAGAAAAATTTCGTCCCTCTGCTACATATCACGAGCTGTCTACTAAATGGCAATGGAAAGAAGTAGAATAGGGGACGTTGCAACTTTCTCCATCTTAAGTTCCGTAGGTCGGGCCGAGTTCTGTAGGCTGGGCTGAGTGACCACGAAGCCCAACAGGCAGTGAGGCATGACGATGATAGCCTCTCAACCTGGACCGCACCCGTTCCTTATCAAGGGCAGAGCGAGGCTTGCTCTGTTAGTGACTCGTTCCCTGCGTAGACGCGATCCTTGTCAGAACCTCGCTGGTCATGCGTTCTGTTCTTGTCGTGACGTCAATCACATGTTGGAGAATCTGCGCCAGTGCCGTATTGTTGTCGGCGATCTGCCGTTGGGTGTCAGTGATCTGCCGTTGGGTGTCGGCGATCATCTGTTGACTACCCGCGACCATCTTGGCTAGCGTAAGATCGTTCGCTTCCATGCGGTCGTGCATTTGGTTCATGATCTCGACGATTTTGACTGGCGTCCCCTGGATGCCTTCGAGGACGATGGGAAATATTTCGTCGTCCATATGGATGTCCCTTTACTGTAGTTGTTCAATGAAGGTTTCCTACGATACAGGTCTTGTCAATACGTTGGGTGCCGCTTAAAAAAATGGTCAGATAAAAGAAAAAGGAGGAAACTCGATGCTGCAGAACGAACGTTTCCCGTACTCTGGTGCGATTGACGCGGATGGTCACATTCTCGAACCACCAGATCTGTGGGAAAAATATATCGACCCGCAATATCGTGATCAGGCTATTCGCATCCGCAAAAACGACGAAGGGCTTGAAGTCATCGAAGTCGGTGGCGCGCCCGCCAAGTATTTCAAACCCGGCCAATTGGCGCAGTCCGGTGCAATGGGAAAGCGTGGCAAAGACCTCTTGCCCAGCCCTGACAAGACGTATGTGAATCAAGCTCCGTTTGGCTCGATGGATCCCAAGGAGCGCCTCGCTCGTATGGATCAAGAGGGTTTGGAGAAAGCAATTATCTATCCTAGCCTGGGGTTGCTCTGGGAAGCCGAAGACATTGACGATCTCGGACTCCAAGCTGCCTATGCGCGGGCCTACAATCGTTGGGTAGTCGATTTCTGTGCTCACTCCGGCGGGCGCCTTGTTCCTATTGCGCATATCTCATTTGGTGACCCTGACGAGGCCGCGCGAGAACTGGAACGTTCAACGAAAGCTGGATGTCGGGGGGCCTTTTTCGTGCCCTTTACCCCAACCTC
>JAYVFX010001205.1:0-3174 GCA_043772795.1 Deltaproteobacteria bacterium | reverse complement strand
CTATGGATACCCCTACACGGGCACGAAGCTGGAAACGGCGGACACAGCCAAGGGTTGGCCTACAGGCGGCTGAACCTGTTCTCTACTCTACCCTATTTCTTAAAGATTTGACGCTCTCGTCGTCAATGCCTCCACACAAATCAATCCCCGTCGCGGTCCCGGTCACGATGAGAGCGGACAATGATAGTGTCAGAGTATGCGCTCTCATTGAAGTGTGGGTAACCCGCTGTATCGTAAACAGTCTCATCCAACGCGATGATCACAAATCGTGTGCCAGCGATTGCGTTCTCTATGGTAAGCGATGTCGTTGTTCTCCCGAGCACGTCATACACCACCGGCGTTGCCGGCGCATTGGGATTGAAGCGATATACCCGGTATCCCACGACATCTTCTTCTGTATTGGCCTTCCAACGAAGGGTCTTCCCATTGGTCTTAAGCCGGTAGGGCGAGCCACGAAAATATCGCCATATTTGGCATTGAAGCGATGAAAATTTGCTGAACCTGAAGGGGGATCGGTAATTACATTCCCGTTGGCGTCGTAATAGGGGGTCTCAGCAGCAATCTCGTCGTAATAAAACCATCCAGCACCGTCAAGTCCTTTGTTCTGCAGATTCCCCGGCCCATTCCAGCTAAACTCACCTGTGGTGATGAGCGTGTTCCAATTATACCATGGCCACGAAGGGGCTCCTACGTTACGTACCGGAATGTCGGGTGGACTCCAAGTCGTAGCCCACGACGCAGTGATCATCCCATAGGCCTGCGCCTTCTGAAGCACGTCTGCCCATACATAGGCACCTCGAATCCAGTGGTGCGCTGGAGCTCCCATAATGCGGAACCCTCGTTCTGTAAAATATCGCACGGCACCTTCGACGTGTTCGCGGAAGTCGTAGTCGCGTCCATTCAAATAGTAGGGGTTTTCTTCTTGTTGTGTGTGGGGATTGATCCAATGCGACAGCGGTGCCTTAAAGTTATCGTCATACCACCAGGGGAGGATCACTATATCCTTAGGGATGTGTTCGAGAGCCGCTGCAGTAGGATTCGTGAGAGTGACAACACTCGGTGCATCTGGTTGTGCGCTGTAGCCGTTGCCGTATGGATCCAACATATCGCCCCACATCCACACCTCCATAGGATGATTCCCCCCATGAATGTGCGCGTTCAATGCCAAGATCGTGTTGTGGACCCATGTCACTTCCTCTGCGAAAAGCTCAGCGGTCGTCCTGGCTTCCCAGCTCCCATTGATAATTTCTCCGTCGCGGCTATCGCTGCCCATGTGCGACACTTCATCATGCCCGATATGAATGACATTCGGTTTGAGCCACGCAATCGTCGGCTCCAGTACTTGCTCCCAAATCTGCCGCACACGTGGCTCACGAGGGGAGTAGGCCTGGTCAGAGCCAGTCTCGTCTAGTTCATAATTGTAGTACACAAGTACCTCTGCGCCAGCTTGAATGTGCCCTCCCTCTATCCTTGTAACTTCGAGACTAAAGGGTAGTTGTACGCCCCCCAGTTGATCAGTCGGGCGCAGCCTATAATCCGAGCCTTCTTTGTACGGTACTCCCCCAAGGCTGGTCACAATGATCGGGGCTGCCTCGGTAGAGAGCACCCGCGGGAGTCCTGGAGGTACCGCTCGGCTTTCTAGTCTTACATCATCAAATTGTACGGTCCCTATCCCGTCTGCCATAATGAACACACGAACTCTTTGATACGGAGTCCAAGCTTTGCGCAAAAGCCGCACTTGCATTTGTATCCATTTGGTTGGGCTGAGGTTCCCATCAAATATCTGCTGACTCGCCACGTCAATCCAGTTGTCACCTTGAACGTCATAACTCGCTTGAAAGAGCAGAAACACAGAGCCTCCTCGGATGCTGCCTTTTGCCCAGGCAGTAGCGACCAGAGAGGCAGGAAAGGGATCCGAGGAATCGAGCGGCCAAGCAACTTCTTGGAAGAGTCTACCTCTATATTTTCCGCTTGGATCGGTCACCCGCCTTCTATCAAACTCGACACTATGGGTGCCTGCGTATCCATCGGTTGTCACAATTCGTATATCCTGGAGATCTGCGACAGCTGGATTGGAGCCGTTCCCCCAGGGTGTCCTACCCA
This sequence comes from Deltaproteobacteria bacterium, assembly GCA_043772795.1. GTDB lineage: Bacteria > Desulfobacterota > Binatia > Bin18 > Bin18 > VGTJ01. The sequence continues at coordinate 1,071 of JAYVFX010001205.1, read as the reverse complement.
AGAGTTCCTCCAGGCTGTTCACGCCTTCAAAGCTCCCCTCTACCAGCGAGATCGGTGGTCCGCTCAATTTTGGTCGCCCAAGATTATCGGGTTGATCAAACACAAACCGCTGACCGTTCACGAAGTACCCTTCGGTGACATCTCTATCTATATCAGTAAAATTCCCGGCGTGGCCGAAACTCTGTAGGAGCGGGACTGGTTCAATGCCGTACCGACGGCAATAGTCGAACTTGTCTTTTAGCTCTTGCCACTGCGATGGATCAGGGGAATACCTCTAGCCTGTATTCACATCATACGTCCAGGATCCTCTATAAAAGTAATTAGCCTCCAAGACCATGTGGGTGTACTTCAAGTGCGCGAAGTGACGAATGCGACGTTGAAATTCGTCCTTTGGCGGGCTGTTATACATATGGATAGCACGGACTCCGCGACTCGGATAATCCATAATCCGGCTGCCAACGATGCGGTCCCCTTCTTTTTGCTGCAGCAGTTGTATCAAGGTCTGTACGCCAAAGAAGGCGCCTCTTTCTCCCTTGCCTACGACGAGTATCCTCTCGGCACTGACATCGAGGATATAGTTTTGGTCTTCAAAGTTTGTCCCGATATTGCCAAACGCCGGATCTCGAAAGGCGTTGCGATACTCGCTTTGCATACGCGTGTTGGGCAACGCATCTACAGTAACAATGAAGATATCCCCAACGCCATGCTTTGATATGTCGCTGTACCTCAAAGCGAACCCGTACACTTTGCTTACGGCGTCATTTAACATGTCAGCAGCGGTCTTAGTCAGACTTAATTGGGAATGCTCCTCTTTAATCATAATTCTCGAGTGCGGAGTAATTTTGAAGTTCTAAAATGCCCCCTTCCATACAACATGCTGTGGCTGCGGAATGAAGTGAATGGGCGGTCGGTCATTTCGGTCCTTATACAAGGAGTCTTGAGTTACGGCTGGTGACGGAGAAAACATGAGCATTGTCAGGACGGTAAGAATGGCTCTCTGATATTTCCCGTGAAAATGTCGACTTCTACACTACATATCGTGCTTACTGCATCCTATTTTGCCTAAATATT